>DATDKW010000357.1:0-19531 GCA_036519715.1 Mycobacteriales bacterium | reverse complement strand
CCGGCCCCGGCAGCCCCGGCCCCGGCAGCCCCGGCCCCGGCAGCCCTGGACACGGCCGCCGCGGGCCCGCCCACCCCGGTGCGGTCCGGCTTGGCGCCGCCCGGCCCGGCGCGGCCGGGCTCGGTGCCGGTGCCGGTGCCTCGGATCGCTGCCGCCAGGGCCACGGCCGCGTCCGGGCCGGAGACCGCGGTCGCGGTCCACGACGCCGAGCGGTCCGGGAGGTACATCCGCTCGCTGTCGCCGGCGGCGGCCTCGTGCGGCTCCGGCCGGACGTGCCCGTGCACGCTCCCGTCCGCCGCCACCGCCACCAGCGCCGGTCCCGGCCCGGGGTCGCGCCCGAGCCGGATGCGGGGCTCGGCCGCCGCGACCCGGTCGGCCGTCGCCGCCAGCAGCGCGGCCACCGCGGCCTCGTCGCCGGGCCGTCGCTCCCGCACCGTCAGCACGCCGGTGATCCTGCCAGCCCGGCCCGTCCCGTCCCCCGGCGCGGGCATAGGCTTGCCGGGTGTTGAGGCTCGGCGGCGCGGCGCGCCTGCTCACCGGCGCCGACCTCCCCGCGCTGCGCCCTCTGCTGGACCGCGACCCGGTCGCACACTGCTTCGTCGCGTCCCGGGTCGAGTCGGCCGGGATGGACCCGTGGCGGCTCGGCGCGGAGCTGTGGGGCTGGGGCGGCACCCGGCTGGAGGCGGCCTGCTTCGCCGGCGCCAACCTGGTCCCGGTCGGGGACGCGCCCGCGGCCCTGGCCGCCTTCGCCGACCGGGCCAAGCGACAGGGCCGGCGCTGCTCGTCGATCGTCGGGCCGGCGCACGCGGTGGCCGCGATGTGGGACCGGCTGGAGCCGCACTGGGGTCCGGCCCGGGAGGTCCGGGCCAGCCAGCCGCTGCTGGCCACGACCAGCGCGCCGCTGGTGCCGGGCGACCCGGGCGTGCGCCGGGTCTCGATCGCCGAGCTGGACCTGCTCATGCCGGCCTGCGTGGCGATGTTCACCGAGGAGGTCGGCACCTCCCCGCTGGGCAACGACGACGGCGCCGCCTACCGGGCCCGGGTCCGGGACCTGGTGCTGGCCGGCCGGGCCTTCGCCCGGATCGAGGGCGGCAAGGTGCTTTTCAAGGCCGAGCTGGGCGCGGTCAGCGCGCGTGCGGCCCAGATCCAGGGCGTCTGGGTCGATCCTGAGCACCGCGGCCGGGGACTGGGCACGTTCGGCACGGCCGCGGTCGTGGCCGAGACGCTGCGCTCGGTCGCCCCCACCGTCAGCCTGTACGTCAACGACTTCAACCTGCCCGCGCGCCGCGCGTACGAGCGGGTGGGGCTGCGCAACGTCGGTACGTTCGCCAGCGTCCTGTTCTGAGTGATCCGCCGCTCGCACCCCGGGAGACCCGTGCGCCGCCGACCGCCGACCATCGCCGCCCTGCTGGTCATCGTGGCCCTGCTGGCCTCCGGCTGCTTCCTGAAGAAGGACAAGCCCGGTCCGGCGGACAGCGGGCAGGCGTTTCTGACCGCCTGGGCCGGCAACGACGCCGCCGCGGCCGCGGCGACCACCGACAACGCGGCCGCGGCGACGACCGCGATCCAGAAGTTCGGCACCGCGCTGGGCGCCGGGGCGACGCTCACCGCGATGCCGAGCGGGGTCACCACCGAGGGCGACACCGCCGCGACCATGACCTACCGGGCCGACTGGCAGCTGCCCGGGGTCACGGCCCACTGGACCTACGACGGGTCGCTGCCGCTGGTCCGGACCGGCGACACCTGGGCGGTGCGCTGGCAGGCCGCCGACCTGCACCCGAAGCTGGCCGCGGACGGCGCGCTGACCGTGACCCGCACGCTGCCGGCCCGGGCCGCGCTGCAGGACTCGGCCGGGACGGCCCTGTTCGCCAAGACCGACGTGGTGACGGTGGGGGTGCAGCCGAGCAAGGTCACCGACCTGGCCGCGCTGGCGGCGAAGCTGGCCGCGGTGCTCAAGATCGACCGGGCCGACGTGGTCGCGGACGTCACGAAGGCCAAGCCGGACGCGTTCGTCACGGTCATCACGCTGCGCCGGCCGGACTATCTCGCGGTCAAGCCGCAGATCTACGACCTGCCGGGCACGGTGTTCCAGGAGGGTACGCAGCTGCTGGCACCGACCCGCACGTTCGCGCAGCCGCTGCTGGGCCGGGTCGGCGCGCCCACCGCCGAGCAGCTCAAGGACCTCGGCCCCGGCTACACCGCGCAGAGCGTCGTCGGCACCTCCGGGCTCCAGAAGTCGCTCAACGCGCAGCTCACCGGGTCGCCCGGGGTGCGGATCAGGTCCGGCGGCGTGGTGCTGGCCGACCTGGCCGGCCGCCCCGGCACGCCGGTGCGCACCACGCTGGACCGGTCGGTACAGACCGCGGCCGACGCCTCCGTGGCCACCGTGCCGCAGGCGGCCGCGCTGGTCGCGATCCGCCCGTCCACCGGGGCCATCCTGGCCGTCGCCGACAACGCCCAGGTCGACTTCGAGCTCGGGCTGGGCGGCAAGTTCCCGGCCGGGTCGACGTTCAAGATCGTCACCTCCACCGCGCTGCTCGACGCCCGGGTCGTGCAGCCGGCCTCGACCGTGACCTGCCCGGGCACAGTCGTGGTGTACGGCAAGGAGTTCGAGAACGAGGACCAGTTCGACCTGGGCCAGGTGCCGCTGCGGACCGCGTTCGCCAAGTCCTGCAACACCACCTTCACCGGGCTGTCCCAGCGCCTGGACGACGCCGCCCTGCCGGCCGCGGCGGGCTTCTACGGCGTGGGCACGGAGTGGGACCTGACCGCGCCCGCCTTCGGCGGCTCGGTGCCGGCACCCAAGGACGACACCGAGAAGGCCGCGGACGCGATCGGCCAGGGCCGGGTCGAGGTCAGCCCGCTGACCATGGCCCTGATCGCGGCCCAGGTGCAGAAGGGCGGCCCGGTCGTGCCGGCGCTCATCTCCGGGGCGAAGCCGGCCGGGACGGCGCCGGCCGGGCCGCCGAAGGCGGTGCTGCCGGCGCTGCGGGACATGATGCGGGCCGTGGTCACCGACGGCACGGCCACGCTGCTGAACGGCGTGCCCGGCGGCCCGGTGTCGGGCAAGACCGGCACGGCCGAGTACGGCACGGCCGTACCCCCGCGCTCGCACGCCTGGTTCACCGGCTTCCAGGGCGACCTGGCGTTCGCGGTGTTCGTGCAGGACGGCCGGTCCTCCCGGACCACCGCCGTACCGGTGGCGAAGGCGTTCCTGACCGGGCTGGGTCGATCCGGCCCCCGCTGAGCAAGGAGCCGACGATGGCCGTCCAGTTCGACCTGCCGCTGGCGGAGCTGCGGGAGTTCCGCCCCGAGCTGCCGGTGGCGGCCGACTTCGACGCGTTCTGGGCCGGCACGCTGGCCGCGGCCCGGGACCACGAGCTGGCCGCCGAGTTCACCCCGGTCGACGCCGGGCTGCCGCTGGTCGAGGTGCTGGACGTGCGGTTCGCCGGCTTCGGCGGCGACCGGGTGGCAGCCTGGCTGGTGCTGCCCCGCGACGCCCCGGGGCCACTGCCGACGGTGGTGGAGTTCATCGGCTACGCCGGCGGCCGCGGGCTGCCGCACGAGCACCTGCTGTGGGCCGCGGCGGGCTGGGCCCACCTGGTGGTGGACACCCGCGGCCAGGGCAGCGCCGGGCACAGCGTCGGCGTCACCCCGGACCGGGCCGGGACGACCGGCCCGCACGCGCCCGGCTTCCTCACCATGGGCGTCGAGTCCCCGGACAGCTACTTCTACCGGCGGGTGTTCACCGACGCGGTCCGGGCGACCGAGGTGGCCGCCGCCCACCCGCGGCTGGACCCGGGCCGGGTCGTCGTCACCGGCGGCAGCCAGGGCGGCGGCATCACCATCGCGGTCGCCGGGCTGGTGCCCGGGCTGCTCGGGGCCATGCCGGACGTGCCGTTCCTGTCCTGTATGCGCCGGGCCACCGAGATCACCGACAGCCGGCCGTACGCGGAGGTCACGGCCTACCTGGCCGGCCACCGGGACGCGGTCGAGCGGACCTTCGAGGTGCTGTCGTACTTCGACGGCGTGCACTTCGCCGCCCGGGCGTCGGCCCCGGCGCTGTTCTCGGCCGCGCTGATGGACACGGTCTGCCCGCCGTCGACGGTGTTCGCCGCGTACAACCGGTGGGCCCACCCGCGGACGGAGATCGAGGTCTATCCGTACAACGGCCACGAGGGCGGGGGCGCCTTCCAGCAGGCGGCCCAGCTGCGGTTCGCCGCCGGGCTGCTCGGCGGCTGACCGCGGGGGGACGGCCGCGGCCGGGTCAGCGGAAGACGACGGTCCGGGCGCCGTTGACCATGACCCGGTGCTCGACGTGCCAGCGCACGGCCCGGGCCAGCACCTGCGCCTCCACGTCCTGCCCGGCGGCGACCAGCGCCTCCGGCCCGGCCGCGTGGTCGACCCGGTGCACGTCCTGCTCGATGATCGGCCCCTCGTCCAGCTCGGCCGTGACGTAGTGCGCGGTCGCCCCGATCAGCTTCACCCCCCGCTCGTACGCCTGGTGGTAGGGCCGGGCGCCGGCGAAGGACGGCAGGAACGAGTGGTGGATGTTGATGGCCCGCCCGGCCAGCTCCGCGCACAGGGCGTCGGACAGCACCTGCATGTAGCGGGCCAGCACGACCAGCTCGACCCGCTCGGCCTCGACCAGGTCCAGCAGCGCCCTCTCGGCCACCGGCTTCTCCCCCGGCGGCACCGGGATGTGGTGGAACGGCACGCCGTGCCGGGCGGCCAGCGGCTCGAGGTCGCGGTGGTTGCTGACCACGCCGACCACGTCGGCCCGCAGCGCGCCGCTCTCCCACCGGAACAGCAGGTCGTTGAGGCAGTGCCCGGCCCTGCTGACCAGGATCAGCACCCTGGGCTTGTCGGCGGCGTCGTGCAGCGCCCAATCCATCCCGAAGTTCCGCCCGACCGCGGCGAACGATCGCCGGAGCGTGGCCAGATCGAGCCCGGGTGGCGGGTCGGCCTCCGCCCGCAGGAAGAACCGCCGGGTCAGCGGGTCGGCGAACTGCTGGCTGTCGACCACGTTGCAGCCGGCGTCGGCCAGGTGGCCGGCCACGGCCCGGATGATCCCGGGCTGGTCCGGGCACGACAACGCCAGGACGAACCGCGGCATCAGGGCGTGTCTCCCGATCGGCGGTGGATGCGGGCGGCGTCCAGGCGGCGTCCGGCAAGGCCGAGGGGTCGGCCGATACCTCTGTGGTATCGGTCGATCCCCGACAACGCGGCCGGTCGCCGTCTGGGCGTCGTCCGCGCCGCCAGTCGGTCGGGAGACACGCCCTAGAACAGCTTGACCGGGTTGACCACGTCGGCGACGACGGCCAGCAGGGCGAAGGTGCCGAACACGGCGATGAACACCATCACGACCGGCGCGATCCGCTCCGGCCGGACGAAGCCGGGGTCGGGACGGCCGCGGGACAGCGCGATCCGGCTGCGGATCCGCTCGAACCACATGACCGCGATGTGGCCGCCGTCCAGCGGCGGCAGCGGGACCAGGTTGAACACGCCGAGGAAGATGTTGGTCCCGGCCAGCAGGGCGATGAAGAACGCGACCCCGCCCACGCCCTGGTTGCTGAGGATCTCGCCCCCGGCCCGGCTGGCACCGACCACGCTGACCGGCGAGTTGGGGTCGCGCTGGCCGCCGAAGAGGGCGTCGACCAGGGCCGGCACCTTGGCCGGGATCGAGCCCAGCGCGGAGAACGTGGCCTTGATCATGCCGCCGGTGGTGCTGAACGCCGAGCCCAGCCCCTGCACCGGCCCCTCCCGGACCAGGCTGCTGGGCAGGTCGCCGACCACCCCGATGGTCGGCGTGGCGACCAGCGTCGAGGTGTCGGTCGCGCCCACCGGCGGCCGCTGGGCCACCACCGGGGTCACCGTGGTGGTCCGGCTGACCCCGTCGCGGGTGTAGGTGATCGGCAGCGGCTGGGCGCCGGACGCCTCCCGCAGCGCGGCCTGGAAGGAGGCCAGCGTCGGCGTCGGCCGGGTGCCGACCGCGGTGATCACGTCGCCCGCCTGCAGCCCGGCCGCCCGGGCCGGCGCCTGCGGGTCGCCGGCCCGGCAGCCGCGGATGTTGCCGTCGGCGGCGGCGTCGTAGCCCACCACCACACAGTCGGAGATCGCGGCCAGCCGGGCCGGCGCGGTGTCCGGCTCGGCCGAGCGCTGGATCCCGACCGCGGAGAACGCCAGCCACAGCAGCACGATCGCGAGCAGCAGGTGGGTGACCGACCCGGCCAGCATCACCGCCGTCCGCTTCCACACCGGCGCCCGCCAGAACGCCTGCTGCTCGTGCTCGGCCGGGGTGTCGATCACGTGCGGCGACATCCCGTCGATGCTGACGAACCCGCCGGCCGGGATGGCCTTCAGGCCGTACTCCGTCTCGCCGCGGCGGAAGGAGAAGATCGTGGGACCGAAGCCGACGAAGTAGCGGCTGACCCGCATGCCCAGGGCCTTCGCCACCCCCATGTGCCCGGCCTCGTGCAGGCAGACCGAGAACAGCAGGCCGAGGGCGAAGATCACCACCCCGACGACGTACGCCATCTGTGCCAGCCCTCCGACCCGCCCGCGCCGCTGCGCGGCTGGAACCCACTGCCCCGACTACTGCACAACCCCTGCGACGTCGCGCCGGTTCCCCGGGGCCTGAGCAGGAGCCTCGAGCGTACCGAAGGCGTCGTGCTCCGGCGCCTCGTGCAGGCCGAACCGCTCCTGGAAGCGCCGCAGCGGCGCCGGGGCCCACCAGTTCCACCGGCCCAGCAGCCGCATGGTCGCCGGCACCAGCAGCGCCCGGATCACGGTCGCGTCGACCACGATCGCGATCGCCATGGCCACCCCGATCAGCTTGATGAAGCTGATCCCGGACAGCGAGAACGCCCCGATGACCACCACCAGCAGCAGGGCCGCGGTGGTGATGATGCCGCCGGTGCGCTGCAGGCCGGCCGCGACGGCCTCGGTGTTGTCGCCGGTGGCCAGCCACCGCTCCCGGATCCGGGACATCAGGAAGACCTCGTAGTCCATCGACAGCCCGAACACGATCGCCAGCACCAGGATCGGCTGGGTCGCCTCCAGCGTGCCGGTCGAGGTGAAGCCGAGCAGGCCGGACAGGTGCCCGTCCTGGAAGATCCACACGATCGCGCCGAACGACGCGGTCAGCGACAGCGCGTTCATCAGCAGCGCCTTGACCGGCAGCACCACCGAGCCGAAGGCCAGGAACAGCAGCAGCACGGTCGCGCCGGCCACGATCAGCCCGGCCAGCGGCAGCAGCCGCCCGAGGCCGGCCAGCAGGTCGGTCAGCTGCGCGGTCGTCCCGCCGACGAGCACGGTCCCGCCCTCCGGCGGCGGCAGGGCCCGGACCCGGTCCACCAGCGCGCGGGCGTCGGCGCCCATCGGGTCGCCGGCGAAGCCCAGGTCGACCCGGGCCGTACGGTCCCCGCGGTCGGCGATCGTGGCGGCGGTGACGCCGGGGACGGTGCGGGCCCCGGCGACCCAGTCGTCCAGCGCCCGGGCCGGCGCCCCGGCCGGCAGCGTGACCACGGCCTGGACCGGGTCGGTGGCGCCGGCCGGGAAGTCCCGGTCCAGCGTCTCGGCCACCTGCCGGCTCTCGGTGGCGGCCGGCAGCGCCCGGCTGTCGATCCCGCCGAAGGCGACGTGCAGGAACGGCGTGCCCAGCGCGAGCAGCACCGCGACCACGCCGACGGCGTACAGGACCGGGCGGCGCATGACGCTGCGGGCCAGCCGGGCCCAGCCGCCCACGTCGGTGACCAGCCGGGTGCGGCGGCGGCGGACCGGCAGCGCGTCGATCCGGGGGCCGAGCACGGCCAGCAGCGCCGGCAGCACGGTCAGCGCGGCCACCACCGCGACCAGCACGGCCGCGATCCCGCCGGCGCCCATCGAGCGCAGGAAGACCTGGGGGAAGATCAGCAGCCCGGACAGCGAGACCGCGACGGTCAGCCCGGACACGGCCACGGTCCGGCCGGCGGTGGCCATGGTCCGGACCAGGGCGGCCTGCGGGTCCAGCCCCCGGGACAGCTCCTCGCGGTAGCGGCTGACCACGAACAGGCCGTAGTCGATCGCCAGCCCCATCCCGAGGATCGTCACCACGTTGACCGAGAACACCGACACCTCGGTGAACAAGCTCAGCACCCGCAGGCCGGTGAACGCGCCCAGGATCGCGATGGCCCCGATCGCCAGCGGCAGCCCGGCCGCGACCACGCTGCCGAACACGATGACCAGCAGCACCAGCAGGATCGGCATCGACAGCGTCTCGGCCCGGGCGATGTCCGCGCTGACCCGCTCGTTGATGTCCCGGCCGACGGTGGTGGTGCCGCCGATGCGCGTGTCGAGGCCGGGTGCGGCCAGCCGGCCCTCGATCCGGTCCAGTACGTCGGTGCGCTGCTGCTCGTCGCCGGTCAGCGTCAGCACCGCGTACGTCGCGTGCCGGTCGGCGCTGACCAGCCCGGGCGCGCGGGTGGAGAACCAGTCCACGGTCCGGGCCACGTCGGCGGCGGGCAGCGCGGCCAGGGTGCCGGTGACCGCGCGCCGGAAGGCGGGGTCGTCGACCGTACGGTCGGGGCTGCGGTAGAGCACGACCACGTCGGCCTCGTCCCGGCCCAGGTCGGCCGCGACGACGGCGGCGGCCCGGGCGCTCTCGCTGTCCGGGTCCTCGAACCCGCCGCTGGTCAGCGAGCCGAACACGCCGGTCCCCCAGATCCCCGCGAAGGCCAGGAACGCCAGGGCGGCGGCGAGGATCCAACGCCGCCGCCGGTGCGTCACCCGGCCCAGTGTCTCGAACATGAGCTCCTCCTGCACTAGGCTCCGCTCACTGACGTGAACAGTGTTAATGCGTACTCCGTGGAGTCTGCATACACTGTTCACTAGAGTCAAGCCCGTTCAGCGGAAAGCGAGGGCGATGTGGTCACGAAGCTCAACCGGCGGGACCGCGTCCGGGCCGCGACGGTCACCGAGATCAAGGACACGGCCCGGTCGCTCCTCGTGTCGGAGGGCCCGGACGGGCTGTCGCTGCGGGCCATCGCCCGCGAGATGGGCATGACCGCGCCCGCGCTCTACCGCTACTTCCCCAGCCGCGAGGACCTGGTCCTCGCGCTCATCGCCGACCTCTACGACGAGCTCACCGCCACCATCGCGGCCGCCCGGGACGAGCAGGACCCGGCCGACGCCCCGATGCAGCTGGCCGCGGCCAGCCGGGCGTTCCGGCACTGGGCCCGGGCCCACCAGCGCGAGTTCGGGCTGCTGTTCGGCAGTCCCATCCCGGGCATCGACGTCCGGCACGGTGCCGACGGCGGTGACGACGACAACCCGGCCCACCAGGCGGCCGAACGGTTCGGGCAGCTCTTCGGCGAGCTGGTGGCGCGGATCTACCTGGCCGCGCCGTTCCCGATCCCCGCCGACGAGGAGATCGACCCGGCGCTGCGGGAGGAGCTGCGGACCTGGTGCCGGGAGTTCCCGGTCGACATGCCGCTGGGCGCGGCCCAGGTGTTCATGTCCTGCTGGATCCGGCTGTACGGGATGGTGGCGATGGAGGTGTTCGGGCACATGGACTTCGCCCTGCCGGACGCCGAACCCATCTTCGAGGTCGAGCTGCGCGACCTCGCCGCCAAGCTGGGCTTCGCCGACCGCTACGCCCCGCCCCCCACCCTGAACCCGGCCTGACGGCCGCGCCAGGGCATAGCCCTCGACCACAGCCGGCCGCCGGTCAGGCCGAGCAGTGGTACCGCCCTCGACGAACCCGGCCGCCGGTCGAGCTGGCAGCCGAGCAGGGGTCGCGGGGCTGTCAGCCGCCGGTGAGGCGGTCGATCAGGGCGGCGCGGCGGGACGGGGTGCCGGTGCGGGACTCGGCCGCGTCGGCTCCGGACGCGAGCCGGCGGACCGCGGTCGCGCCCAGCCAGCGCAGCGGCTCCGGCTCCCACCGCCGGGACCGGTGCCCGACCCAGGGCAGCCGGGTCAGCCGGGTGTCCTCGCCCACGATCAGGTCGGCCAGGGTCCGCCCGGCCAGGTTGGCCGTGCCGACCCCGTCCCCGGCGTACCCGCCGGCCCAGGCCAGCCCGGTCCCCCGGTCCAGCCCCACCGACGGGAACCAGTCCCGGGACGCGGCCAGCGGCCCGCCCCACCGGTGCGTGACCGGCACGTCGCCGATCCCCGGCAGCAGCGCCCGCAGGGCCCGTTCCAGCTCCGCGAACACCCGCTCGTCCCGGTCGTACGCGGGCTCGGTCCGGGACCGGAGGTGGTACGGCGCGCCCCGCCCGCCGAACGCGATCCGCCCGTCCGCGGTGCGCTGCGCGTACACGAGCAGGTGGCGGCCGTCGGTCAGCGTCTCGGCGCCGTCCCAGCCCAGCTCGGCCCAGGCCGCGGGCGGCAGCGGCGCGGTCGCCACGATCAGCGAGTAGATCGGCAGCACGGTCCGCCGCTGCCCCGGCAGCTCGGCCGTGTAGGCCTCGGTCGCCCGGACCACGACCGGCGCGGTGACCCGGCCCCGCTCGGTCTCCACCACCCCGGGCCGGATCGCCGTCGCCGCGGTCCGCTCGTAGAGGCGCACGCCGCGGTCGACGGCGGCGCGGGCCAGGCCGCGGACCAGCGCCGCCGGCTGGACCCGGGCGCAGTGCGGCGTCCAGGCCGCTCCCAGCACCCCGGCCACCGCGACCCGCTCCCGCACCTCGGCCGCGGACAGCCAGCGCGTGTCGTCCAGCCCCCAGTCGTGGTCGTCGGTGACGTGGGCCCGGACCCGCTGCACGTGCGCGGGCGAGGTCGCCAGCGTCAGCGTGCCACCCTTGGCGTAGCCGCAGTCGATCCCCTCGGCCGCCGCCACCCGGCCGACCTCGTCGACCGTCTCCACCATCGCCGCCTGCAGGTCGACCGCGGCGGCGTGCCCGGCCGCGCCCCCGCCGGCGGCCCGGGCCACGGCCTCCCGGGACGCCGCGAACAGCGCCGAGCACCAGCCGCCGTTCCGCCCGGACGCGCCGAACCCGGCCACCTCCCGCTCGACCACCACGACCCGCAGCGACGGATCGGCCACGGCGAGGTAGTACGCCGTCCACAACCCCGTGTAGCCGGCCCCCACGATCACCACGTCGGCGTCCGTGTCCCCGTCCAGCGGCGGCCGCGGCCGCAGCTCCCCGACCTGGTCCATCCACAGGCTGACACCGGCGTACGAGCTCACTGTGCTGCTCCTGTTCGTTCCGGCCGGGCGCTGCTGGCGGCGTCTTCCCTCCGCGCCTCTCGGGTGACCGTAGTCGCGGGGCCGGCGGAGCGCCCGACCGTACGCTGCGCCCATGCCCCGGTACGGACCCATGTACGGCCCCGACGTCACCTTCCTCGGCGTGCCGCGGTGCGACCTCGACGACCCGGCCACGTACGAGGGGTCGAGGGCCGTCGTTGTCGGCGCGCCGTTCGACGGCGGCGCCACCCACCGGCCCGGCGCCCGGTTCGGGCCGCAGGCGATCCGGTCGGCCGACTACCTGCCGCACGACGGCTCCCGGCCGCACCTGGCCCTGCATGTCGACCCGCTGCGCGACCTGGCCGTGACCGACGCCGGCGACGTGGAGATGCCGCCGGGCGAGATCGAGCGCTCCCTGGCCGCGCTCCGGCGCGCGGTCGGCACCGTGGCCGGGTCCGGGAAGATCCCGGTCGTCCTCGGCGGCGACCACTCCATCGCCCTGCCGGACGTGCAGGGCGTGGCCGAGCACGTCGGCTGGGGCCGGGTCGCGGTCGTGCACTTCGACGCGCACGCCGACACCGGCGAGGGCCAGTGGGGCTCCCTCTACGGGCACGGCACCCCGATGCGGCGGCTGGTCGAGTCGGGCGCGGTCCGCGGCGACCGGTTCCTGCAGATCGGGCTGCGCGGCTACTGGCCCGGCCCGGAGACGCTGGCCTGGATGGCCGAGCAGGGCTTCCGCTCGTACGAGATGACCGAGGTGGTCGCGCGCGGCCTGGACACCTGCCTGACCGAGGCGTTCGCGATCGCGACCGACGACTGCGACGGCGTGTTCCTGTCGGTCGACGTGGACGTGGTCGACCCCGGGATGGCGCCCGGCACCGGCACCCCGGAGCCGGGCGGGCTGACCTCCCGGCAGCTGCTGGACGCGGTCCGCCGGTGCGCCCTGGAGCTGCCGGTCATGGGGCTGGACGTGGTCGAGGTCGCGCCCGCGTACGACTCCGCCGAGGTGACCGCCTTCCTGGCCAACCGGGTCGTCCTGGAGGCCCTCTCCGGGATCGCCGTCCGCGGGAATTGAGCCGACCCGACTCAGGTTAGGACAGTCGAGCCGGCTGAACCCGGCGAGCAGAAACCTGAGGAGACACCCATGAGCACCCTGTACTTCCGGCCGGTCACCCCGGCCCGCCAGTTCGGTTTCACCCCGGCCGCCGAGATCGTCAAGGACGGCCAGGACGCGGTGGTCCGGGTCGAGCTGCCCGGCGTCAACGTGGCGGACGACGTCACCGTCGAGGTCGAGGGCGGCCGGCTGGTCGTCCGCGGCGAGCGCCGGGACGAGCGCACCGAGGAGCAGGCCGGCCGCAGCCTCCGCGAGGTCCGGTACGGCAGCTTCCGGCGCACCTTCCGGCTCCCGGAGGGCGTCACCGCCGACGCCGTGTCCGCCTCGTACGACGCGGGCGTCCTGAGCGTCCGGGTCACCGGCGCGTACGCCGGCACCGAGGCCCGCAAGGTCGAGATCACCACCGGCACCCCGGCCGTCGAGGCCGCCCCGGCCGAGACCCCCGAGGTCGAGGCCGCGGCCTGATCCGGCATCACCGCGAGCCCGGCCCCCGGTGCGGGGACCGGGCTCGCGGCTTCCGCCGACCCCGACCGGCCGTGCGTCACCGGTGGCGGGTCAGCGAGTCGGTGGGTCGGTGGGTGACCGATCAGCTGCGGACCAGGCGGCGGCGGATGCCCGGCGAGAGCAGCAGGGCGACGCCGGCCAGCACCAGGGCCAGGCCGAGGCCGGCGACGGCGGCGGTCGAGGAGCCGGTGGAGGCCAGCCCCGCGGCCGGCGGCACAGCCGGCGGCACGGCCGGCGGGACCGGCACGCCTGCGGCCGTGGACGTGGGCGGCGCCGGCGGCACGACCGGCGCGGTCGGCGAGCCGGACGGGGTCGCCGACGAGCTCGGCGGGCTGCTCGGCGAACCGGACGGAACGCTCGGCGAACCGGACGGGACGCTGGGCGAACCGGACGGGACGCTCGGCGAACCGGACGGGACGCTGGGCGACGGCGTCGGCGAACCCGACGGCGAACCCGACGGCGTCGGCGACGGCGTCCCGGTCGCGCACCGCACCCAGAACATCTTGTGCTTGTCCTGCGTCGCCGTGCCGTTGCCGGTGTCGACGGTCAGCCGGTAGTGCCCGTCCGGCAGGCTGTACGCCCCGGTCGCCGGCGCCCGGCCGGCGCCGGTCCCGTCCGCGGTGATCGACCCGGTCAGCACCACCGACCGGTCGCCGGTCGGGTCCCAGGACTGCACGGTGAACGTGATCAGCTGCCCGGCGTCGAAGAACAGCCCGTGCACGTGGAACGTGCACACGTGTGGCTCGTTGCGCGGCTCGGGCGAGGGCTCGCCGGCGCCGTCGTGGATCTTCACCGTCCCGTTGTTGCCGGGCGCGGCGGCCGGTGCGGCCCCGGCGCCGGACGGGGCGACCAGCAGGGCGACCGAGGCGATGCCCACTGCGGCCGAGACGGACAGGACTGCGGTACGCAGACGCGAGGACATGCAACCCCCAGGTATGGAGGGGCCGGTCTCACCCTGCGCTCCCCGCGACCGCCCGCCGGATCGGCGGAGGTGACCGATGGCGGTCGCGGATCGATGCTCCCCTGGCTTCACTGCCGCGTCCTGGACGGTGCCGGCCCCGGATCGTGACGCCGGTTCGCTCAGGATCGGCGGAAGATCAGGATGAGCACCCGCAGGACCAGGACCGAGCTGATGATGAGCAGGAAGTAGCCGATCAGCTGGTAGAGCGCGACGTCCTCGCTGAGCACCGGGCCGCCGGACGTGCCCAGCAGCAGCACCGCCATCAGCCCCGCGGTCGCGCCCAGCACGGTCAGCAGCAGCTGCTGCAGCAGCCCCGTGGCGTAGCGGCGGTCCCGCTCGTCGGCGAACAGCCGCACGTTGACCGCCAGCCGCCCGCCCTCGGCCGCGGCCAGGATCCGGTCCAGCCGCCGCGGCAGCCGGCGCAGCATCGGCAGCAGCGTGACCAGCTCGTCGGTGACCAGCTGCCGCGGGGACGCCGTCCGCCACTGCTCGGCCAGCCGCTCGGCGGCGAACCGGCGCGCCTCCGCGACCACGTCGAAGCCGGGCGCGAGCTGGGTCAGCGTACCCTCCCCGGTGGCCAGGGCCCGGAACACCGCGGCCACCGCCGGCGGCACCGCCAGCCCGAAGCCGGCCACGATCCGGACCAGGTCGGCGAACATCCGCATCCCCGGCACGCTGCCCGGGCCCAGGTGCCGGGCCAGCACCACGCCGACGGCCCGCTCCAGCGCGGCCGCGTCGATCTCGTCCGGGCGCGGCACCACCTCCAGCAGGGCGTCGCTGACCGCGACCGGGTCGCCGCGGTCGACGGCCAGCAGCAGCTGCTGCAGCGCGGCCCGGACGGTCAGGTCCAGCCGCCCGACCGAGCCGAAGTCCAGCAGCGCCAGCCGCCCGTCGGTCAGCAGCAGCACGTTCCCGGGGTGCGGGTCGGCGTGGAAGACGCCGTCCAGCACGACCTGCCGCAGCAGGGTGCCGAGCAGCGTGCGGGCCAGCGCGACCCGGTCCAGCCCGCGCTCGGCGATCAGCGGCCCGGCCGCGGCCAGCGGCACCCCGTCCAGCCGCTGCATGACCAGCAGCCGCTCGGTGCACAGCTCCCGGTGCGGCACCGGGATCACCATGTCGCCGCCGACGGCCGCGACCGCGGCCATGTTGGCCGCCTCGACCCGGAAGTCCAGCTCCTCCCGCAGCGCCACGGCGAACCCGTCGGCCAGCTCCCGGACCCCCATCCTGCCGCCCCAGGTCGTCGTCGTGGCCAGGGTCCGGGCCAGCCGGTGCACGATGTCGAGGTCCCGCTCGACCACCGGCCGGATCCCGGGCCGCTGGATCTTCAGCACCACCTGCTCGCCGGTGCGCAGGGTCGCGGTGTGCACCTGCGCGACCGAGGCGGCGGCCAGCGGCTCCGCCGACACGGCCGCGAACACCTCGTCCACCGGCCGGCCCAGCTCGGCCACCAGCGTCGCCTCGACCTCGGCCCAGGGTGCGGCCGCGGCCCGGTCCTGCAGCCGCCCGAGCTCGGTCACGAACTCCACCGGCAGCAGGTCGCGCCGGGTCGAGAGCACCTGCCCGAGCTTGACGAAGGTGACCCCGCCCTCGTCCAGCGCGGCGGTCAGGGACCGGGCCAGCACCTGCCGCCGCCCCGGGTCGGTCCGCCCGCGCAGCGCCCGCCCCAGCCCGTGCCGGATCGCGATCCGCACGATCTGGCCGTACCGGCGGGTGCGGGCGGCGCGGGCCCGCAGCAGCCGCACCCACTCGTACGGCGGGGGCACCGTGTCCGCCGGGACCAGCACCTCGGCCAGCACCAGGAACACCATCGCGGTCAGCAGCGACACCGCGACGGCCAGCACCAGCAGCCAGAACGGCCCGGTGCCGGCGGCGTCCCGGTCGGTGCCGGACCGCATGGCCGAGAGCAGCGGGCCCAGCACCACCAGCGCGACGATGCCGGCGGCCAGCGTCCGGACGATCCCGAAGCGCAGGCCGAGCAGCCGCCGCACGACCCCCGCGAGCAGCAGCACGGTGCCGGCCGTGAACACGGCCACCAGGGCGTACGCGAGGAGGTCCACGGTCACTGGACCTTAAAGCCTGCCGCCGAACCGGGTGACAGGCCCCGGGCGGCGAATCCGAACGGCCCCGCCGGACGTCCCGGTCGACGTCGGGCGGGGCCGTTCGGTCCCGCTGTTCTCGCCCGTCCCCCTCAGAAGGGGCGAGAGGCGGTGTCGCCTAGCACGCGCCCCCCAAGCTCGTGCTCGACACCAGGTAATTCGGATTGGATCGCCGAATGGTTCTAATCCATTCGGGTGAACTTGCGTCTCAGCCTTAGCGCAGGGCCGCGAGCGAGTCGCCCAGGATGGACAGACCCTCGTCCGCCTCGGCCTCGGTCAGCGTCAGCGGCGGCGCCATCCGGACGACGTTGCCGTACTTGCCGCCCTTGCCGACCAGCAGCCCGCGGGCCCGGGTCTCCTCCATCAGCCGGGCCGCGGCGGCCACGTCGGGGGTGTCGGTGCCCGGCTTGACCAGCTCGATCGCCGCCATCAGGCCCTTGCCCCGGACGTCGCCGACGGCGTCGTCGTCCTCGCCCAGGTCGCGCAGCCCGCGCAGCAGCTGGTCGCCGACCTTCAGCGCGTTGGCCTGCAGGTCGTGCTCCAGCACGTAGTCGATGGTCGCCTTGGCCGCGGCGGTGGCCAGCGGGTTGCCGCCGAAGGTGGAGATCGAGTTGGCCGGCAGGTTGTCCATCAGCTCGGCCCGGGCCACCACGCCGCCGATGGCCAGCCCGTTGCCGAGGCCCTTGGCGAAGGTCATGACGTCCGGGGTCACCCCGTGGGCCTGGATGCCCCAGAAGTGCTCACCGGTGCGGCCCCAGCCGGTCTGGACCTCGTCGGAGACCATGAGGATCCCGTACTCGTCCAGGATCGGCTTCATCGCGCCGAGCATGCCGTCCGGCGGGACCACGAAGCCGCCCACGCCCTGCACCGGCTCGGCGATCAGGCAGGCCACGTCGCCGGCCGTGGTCGACTCGATCACGTCCCGCAGGTCGGCCGCGCAGGCGGCGTTGAACTCGGCGTCGGGCAGGTCCTTGAACGGCGAGCGGTAGCGGTAGCCGCCCTGCACGTACGAGACCTGGACCGGGGACAGCGAGGAGGCCGACCAGCCCCGGATGCCGGTGATGCCCATGGCCGCGAACGACCGGCCGTGGTAGCTGTTGCGCAGCGCCAGCACCTGGGCCGAGCGTCGGGCCTGGGTGGCCAGCAGCAGGGCCATCTCGTTGGCCTCGGTGCCGGAGGAGCAGAAGAACACCTTCGCGTTCTCGATCCCCGACAGCCCGGCGATCTGCTCGGCCAGCTCCACCTGCTCCCGGATCAGGTAGAGCGTGGAGGTGTGCACGACGCCCCGGTCGAGCACCTTGTCGACCGCGGCCCGGACCTCGGGCACGGCGTAGCCGAGCATGTTGGTGAGGATGCCGGCGAAGAAGTCGAGGTACTCCTTGCCGTCGCCGCCTTTGAGCCGGCGGCCGGAACCCCCGACGATCTCCAGCGGCTGGTCATAGTAGAGCGTCAGCCAGGACGGGAGCACCGCGCGGTGCCGGGCGAGCAGGTCGTCGGTCATGCCCGCCAGCATGCCTCCCGCGCCCGGCTCCCGTCACGACCCGGAATTCCGCGGGTCTCGGCCCGGCCGAGGACCGGGAGCGGGCGACGGAACGCGACCGGCGCTGACCGGGGCCGGCTCCGGTACGCTCACCGGCCGTTGACCGGCCGGGAACGGCACGTCGCCGTCCGCCGCGGCCGAGCGACACCTGGCCGGGCCCACGGCCCCGTCGGAAGGCGAGCCATGACCAGCACAGTGCCCGCGGAACCGGGCGCCGAGCCGGACCAGGGGCTGGCGCCGGAGTCGTCACGGCCGGCGAGGTGGCTGCTGCGGTACGGCGCGGACTGGGCGGTGGGCCTCGCCTTCGCGCTGCTCGCGGCCTGGCTCACCCACGGGCTGTGGCCGGCTCCGGCAGGCCGCGCGCTGGCGCTGAACCAGCAGGATCAGGTCCTCTACGAATGGCTCCTGGCCAACGACGCCCGGGTGCTGTCCGGCGACGTCGGCCTGCTGGCCGATGGCCTCAACGCGCCGGACGGGGTCAACCTCCTGGCGAACACGTCGGTCATCGCCCTGGGCGTGCTGCTGGCTCCGGTCACCGTCCTGTTCGGCGCGCCCACCACCTTCGCCCTGCTCGCGGCCGGGAACCTGGCACTCACGGCGCTCGCCTGGTACCTGCTCTACACCCGGACGCTCGGTGCTGGTCGGCCCGCCGCCGCACTGGGCGCGGGACTGTGCGGCTTCGCGCCCGGCATGGTGTCGCAGAGCAACGGACACCTCCACATGACCGCACAGTGGCTGGTGCCGGTCCTGGTGTGGCTCGTCGTGAGACTCCTGCGCGCCGCCGATCCGACGCACGGCCCGGGCGGCGGTACCGACGGGCACCGGATCGTGACGTCGGCGCTGGGACTGGCCGCCGTGGCCGTGGTGCAGGTGTTCGTCGGCGAGGAGGTGCTCCTTCTCGCCGCGATCTCGCTGGTCCTGGTGGCGGCCGGCTACACCGTCCTGCGGCCCGCGCTGATCCGCCGGGCTGCGGGGGGCTTCGCCGCCGGCATGTCGCTCGCCATGGGGTTGGCCCTGGTGGCGCTGGCCTACCCGTTGTGGTTCCAGTTCGCCGGGCCGCAGAGCGTGCGCGGCGGCCTGTTCGATCTCCATGTCTTCTCGGCCGACCGGGCGAGCTGGCTGACCTTCTCGCCGCTGTCGCTGGCCGGTGGTCCTTCGGCCGCGCGCCTCGCCCCGGGCGCCGCGGAGTACAACACCTTCCTGGGCTGGCCGCTGATGCTGGTGCTGATCGGCTGCGCGATCTGGCTGGTACGCAGTCCGCTGGGCATCGCCTGCGCCGGGGCCGCCCTCGTGATGGCCGATCTGTCACTCGGTCCGCATCTGATGGTGAACGGCGTGCGCTCCAGCATCCCCGGTCCGTACGCGCTGCTGGCCGACCTGCCGCTGTTCCAGTCCGCGCTGCCGACGAGGTTCGCGCTGGCCGTGGTCCCGCTGCTGGCCACCGTGCTCGTGCTCGCGGTCGACCGGGCACTGGCGGCCCCGGCCCCGCCGTCCCTGCCGCCCGGCGATCCCGAACCCGCGAAGCCCCCTGCCGGTCGGGCGCGGTTCCGGCGGTCCGCCCGGTTCGCGGTACCCGGCCTGGTCGTCGCCGGGCTGGTGCCGATCTTTCCGACGCCGCTGCCGACCGCCGACCGCCCGCCGGTGCCCGAGTTCGTCACCGGCGGGCACTGGCGGGACTGCGTGCAGCCCGGCGGGGTCCTCGTCCCGGTGCCGCTGCCCACGGCCGACGAACCCTGGGCCATGCGGTGGGGTGCCGCAACCGACGCCGGGTTCGGCCTGCCCGAAGGCTTGTTCATCGGCCCGTACGGACCGGGCGGGAACGCCTCGATGGGTACGGGCAAGCGGCCGACGTCCACACTGCTGGCCGACGTGGCCAAGACCGGCGCCCCACCGGCGGTCGGCGACCGGGAGCGCCGGCAGGCCCGGCTGGACCTGGACTTCTGGCTCGCGTCCTGTGTGGTCCTCGATCCGGGGGCTCCGCACCCCCAAGCCCTGTACACGACGCTGTCGGCACTGTTCGGTCCGCCCACCAGGATCGCGGACGTCTGGGCCTGGAAGCTCTGCCCGGGACCGTGGCTCGGCGGGATGCCCGCGGCCGGGTGTCCCTGAGCGGCCGGGCGGCGCTGGGGTGGGGGGGGGGGGGGGGGGGGGG
>DATDKW010000356.1:0-46621 GCA_036519715.1 Mycobacteriales bacterium | reverse complement strand
GCCGCCATCGGCGTCTACATCGACGCCTGGAACGACCGCTGCCAACCCTTCACCTGGACCAAAGACGCCGACACCATCCTCGCCAAGGCCACCCCACCGAAGAACCGCAACACACAGACCACGTCAGAGACACGCCACTAGGGTTTCCCCGGTTTCCGCTGTCCGCGCCCACTCATAGTGTCCTCTTTCATAACCAGAAGGCCGGAAGGGCGACGGACTGATCATGGGATCGACTGGGGTCCGGGTTCCGGATCATGGGTGTGGACAGGCCGGCCGCGGGGACGGCCCGGCATGAGCAGATTCTCGGCCAGGCGCACCGTCTGGATCGTGCAGCAGGGCGTGTGGGACATGCCCAAGGAATCGATGCCACTGGCTGCCGGCTATCTCAAGGCGGCCGCGATGGCCAACGAGGACATCCGCGGTGAGATGGACATCCGCATCTTCAATTTCGGCGGCGGCGACTCGGTCACGACCGTGGCCGGGGCCCTGTTCGAGAATGGCGCGCCGGACGTCCTCGCCATGTCCGTCTTCGGCTGGAACTACCGTCCCTTCGGTCATGTGACGGAGACGTTCAAGCAACTGAATCCCGACGGTTACGTCATCGTCGGCGGAACTCACGTGGCGCACCAGGCCGAGCGGACCTTCCGGCATTTCCCCACCATCGACGTGGTCGTGAACACGGAGGGCGAGTTCGTCTTCCGGGACCTCCTGCTGGCCTTCCTCCAGGAGCGGGAGGTCGCGGACCTGCACGACATCGGCGGCATCAGCTTCCGCGACGACGACGGGCACATCGTCACCACCGAGCCGCCGCCACGCATCCCTGACCTGGACGCGGTCCCGTCGCCGGTCCTGACCGGCGCCATCCCGCTCACCGACCACCACGGCGAGTTCCGGTACGACGTGGCGCTCATGGAGACCAACCGGGGCTGCCCGTACAAGTGTGCGTTCTGCTTCTGGGGCGGTGCGGTCGGCCAGAAGGTGCGCGCGTTCTCGCGGGAGAGACTGCGGGAGGAGCTCGACGTCTTCGCTTTCCACAAGGTGCACACCATCGTCCTGTGCGACGCGAACTTCGGCATGTTGCGGGACGACCAGGAGTTCATGGAGGACGTCATCCGGACCAGGGAGAAGCACGGCTATCCCCGGTCGGTCGAGGGCTCCTGGGCGAAGAACAAGTCCAAGGTCTTCTACGAGATCGTCCGGCGGATGAAGGCCGAGGGAATGCAGAGCTCGTTCACCCTGGCGCTGCAGACCCTGGACGATTCCGCGCTCGAGCAGATGCACCGGCGCAACATGAAGCTCAACGACTGGGAGGACCTGGTCGGCTGGCTGAAGAGCGAAGGCCTGGACTGCTATGCCGAGCTGATCTGGGGATCGCCCGGAGAGACGCCGGAATCCTTCCTGGAAGGGTATGACCGGCTGGCCAAGCACATGACCCGGATCGCCGTCTACCCACTTCTCCTGCTGCCCAACACGGAATACTCGGAACACCGGGACAAGTTCGGTTTCACTACCGTCCGGGGCGACCAGGACGATTTCGAGTACGTGCTCTCCAACAGCACCATGACCATCGCGCAGAACCAGCAGATGAAGCGGTTCATGGTCTGGGCCCGGGCGTTCGCCGAGCATCTGGTCCTGCGCCGCATCTGGGCGCCACTGCGTGAGCTGGCCGGGCTGAGCCAGTCCGAGACCGTCATCAGCGTGATGGAGTGGTTCGGGCGCTCCAGCCTGCCGGCGGCGGTCCACGTGACCGCGGTGGCCGACCGGATCCGGGAGCAGCCGAGCGCGCTGCCCGAGTTCCTCAACGCCCTCTACTCCGAGCCGTCCCTGGACGCGCTGCTGCAGCAGTGGTGGCAGGAGGCTGTCGCGCCCCGTCTCCCGGCCGAGCATGCCGACCTGCTGGCCGAGATCTTCCGCTTCGACCTCCTGACCCGGCCGATCTTCGACCCGGCCGACGTCTCCGGTTCCTCGACCGTACGGCTGCCGCTGGTCGACGTCTCCGGCGAGCCGTACTACGCCCGGCCGGTCGAGCGTTTCGACCACGACGTGCCGGCCGTGCTGGACGCCCTCGACCACGGCCGGGTGCCGTCGACCGGACGGCGGCCCACCGACGTCGGTGTGTTCCTCAAGGCCGGGTTCCACCAGCACTACGCGAACCACGAACAGGGGGTGTACTTCGTGGGACGCACGGAGGACGAGCTGCGCCGGATGGGTGTGCTGACCGGATCACTGCGGCCGCTGGCCGCGCAGGTGGCCCGGTGACCGCGACCAGGGACCAGCGCCGGACGGTGCCGGCCGAGGACGGCCCGGCCGGGGTCGGCGGTGTGCCGGGCCTGTTCGAGATGATGCTGGCCTACAAGCGGACGGCCTTGCTCAGCACCGGGGTGGAGCTCGGCGTGTTCGACGCGCTGGGGCGCGGTCCCGCGTCGGCGGCGCAGGTCGCGGACGCCTGCGGCCTCGACCCCCGCGGCGGCCGGCTGCTGCTCAACGCGCTCGCCGGCCTCGGCCTGCTGACGGTGGCGGACGGGACGTACGCGCTCGGGCCGGCCGCGGCCGCCCACCTGGTCCGGGACCGTCCGGGCTATGTGGGCGACATGACCCGGGTCATGTCCAGCACCTGGGAGTGGGACGCGCTGAAGAGCCTGCCCGACGCCGTACGGCGCGGCGGCACGGTCCTGGATCAGCACGCGGAGACGCCCGAATACCAGTACTGGCAGGACTTCGCGGCGTTCGCCGGCGCGGTGGCGGGACCGACGGCGGAGCGGGCGGCCGCCGCCCTGGACGCCTGGGCCGGCGACCGGCCGCGGCTGCGGGTGCTCGACATGGCCTGCGGGCACGGGCTCTATGGGTTCACCCTGGCCCGCCACCAGCCCAGGGCCGAGGTCTGGTCCCTCGACTGGGACACGGTCCTGCCGGTCACCCGGAAGCACGGCGAGCGTCTCGGTGTCGCCGATCGGGCCCACATCATCGCCGGCGACATGTTCACGGTGCCGCTCGGCGGTCCGTACGACGTCGTCATGATCACCAACGTCCTGCACCACTTCTCCGAGGACCGCGGCGTCGAGCTGATCCGCCGTGCGGCCGAGGTGACGGCTCCCGGTGGCCGCATCGTCCTGGTCGGTTTCACCGTCGACGAGGACCGGCCGCCGCATCTGGACCCGGAGCCGCACCTGTTCTCGATCCTCATGCTGATCTGGACCTTCGACGGAGAGGTCCACTCGGTCGACGCCTACCGGCGGATGCTGGCCGCGGGCGGCTTCGGCCCGCCGGAGGTCGTCACCGTGCCGTCCCTGCCCCTGCGGGTGCTCATCGCCGAGCGACTCCGGTAGCGAGGACGGTCGTCAGCGCCGCAGCCGGTGCCGGCCGTCCGCCAGCCGCTCCGTGGCGCCCCGCCGCTCGAGCATCTCCAGCAGGGGGACGGCCACCCGGCGGGTGGTGGCCAGCGCGAGCCGCGCCTCGCTGAGCGTGAACGGCTCGGGGAGGTCCGCGAGCACCGCCAGGGCCTGCTGGTCGGCCCCGGGCAGCAGCACCAGGCCGCTGGTGACCCGGAGCAGCTGGCCGGCCCGGGAGGCCGCGCTGATCTCGCGCGGACCGAGGCCGAGGTCTCGCAGCCGGTCGGCGTCCGGGGCGGCGAAGGGGGCCGTCCGGAGCTCCGCACGGAGGATCTCCAGCGCGGCGACGACCCGAGCGGGCAGGACGATGCCGTCCTCGCCCCGGACGACCCGGCCGTCCCGCAGCACCAGCGGCGGCCGCAGCAGGGCCGTCACCAGGGACCGCTCCGGCAGCCCGAGGCGGCGCCGGACCAGCTCGACCGGGGCTCCGGTCTCCAGCGGGTGCGCGCGGGCATACTTCTCCACCACCTCGCCCAGCCGGCCGCGGACCGCCTCCCAGTGCTCCGGGTCGGCCAGCCAGTCGCCGGCCACCGGCCGCGCCGGCACCGGGACGCCCATGGCGATCAGGTGCGACCGCTGGACCAGCTTCCGGCGGCGCAGCTCGCCGGTCAGGTCCGGCTCCGCGGTCACGTCCTTCAGCTCGATCGCCCGGGCCGCGGCGGCCCCGCGCCGGCTCAGCGGCGGAGGCTGGGGGTCCAGCACGGTCACGCCGCCCAGCACCCGGCGACGGCCCGGGTCCCGCAGCAGCGCGCGGTCCCCGATCCACAATGGCAGCTCCCGGGCCAGCTGGAGCCGGACCGCCCCGGCGCCGATCGGGCGCAGGCGGACGGCGGTCGCGGCCGAGCCGATGTGCAGCATCGCCGACTGCGGCAGGTCGTCGGGATCCTCGCCGTCCAGACGTACATCCAGGACGTCGCTGCGCAGGAACCGGCCCGGGGTCAGCAGCGCGTCGCCGCGGCCGATCTCCCGCCGGTCGACCCCGCGCAGGTTCACCGCGACGCGGGCGACGGACCGGACCGTCGTCGCCTGCTCGGTCAGGGTCTGCAAGGCCCGTACGCGCACCCGCCGTCCTGACGAGGCCAGCTCCAGCTCGTCGCCCACGGCGATCCGGCCCGCGGCCAGCGTCCCGGTCACGACCGTGCCGCTGCCCCGTACGGTGAAGGACCGGTCGACCCACAGGCGCACCGCCGCGGTGGTGTCCGGAACCGGGAGCTGCCGGGCCAGGTCCTCCAGCGCGGCCCGGAGGGAGTCCACGCCCTGACCGGTGACGCTGCTGACCTCGACGCAGGGCATGCGCTCCAGTGAGGTGCCGCGGAGCTTCGAACGGGCCTCGGCCCGGGCCGGCGCCGGGTCGGCCAGGTCGCTCCGGGTCACCACCAGCAGCCCGTGCCGCACGCCGAACGCGTCCAGCGCGCTGAGGTGCTCGGCCGACTGCGGCATCCAGCCCTCGTCGGCCGCGACGACGAGCATGACGGCCGGGACCGGACCCAGCCCGGCCAGCATCGTGGGCACGAAGCGCTCGTGCCCGGGCACGTCGACGAACGCCAGCCGGGTGCCGGAGGCCAGGGTCGTCCAGCCGAAGCCGAGGTCGATGGTCAGGCCGCGCCTGCGTTCCTCCGTCAGCCGGTCCGGCTCCATCCCGGTCAGCGCCCGGACCAGGGCCGACTTGCCGTGGTCGACGTGCCCCGCGGTCGCTATGACGTGCACGGCACCCACCCGCATCCGAGCACGGCGGCCAGCACGTCCCCGTCCCGGTCGGCCGGGACGCAGCGGAGATCGAGCAGCAGCCGGCCGTGCTCCAGCCGGCCGACCACGCCGGTCTCGCCCGTCCGCAGCGGCTCCGCGTACCGGGCCGGGAGCGCCACGGCCACGGACGGCAGCTCGACGCCGGGCGCCCCTCCGCCGCCGACCACCGAGGTCGACCCGACCACCTCGGCGCCCACGCCCTCCTCGGTCAGGGCGGTGCACAGCCGCTCGCTCCGCCGGCGCAGCTCGGCCGGATCGGTATGCAGGGCACGGTGTGTCGGCGTCGACGGACCGCGGAGGGTCGCCTCCAGCGCGGCCAGGGTGAGCTTGTCCACCCGCAGCGCCCGGGCCAGCGGGTGACGCCGCAACCGGCCGACGAGGTCGGCCGTGCCGAGCAGCAGGCCGGCCTGCGGCCCGCCCAGCAGCTTGTCCCCGCTGGCGGTCACGAGCGCCGCGCCGTCCCGCAGGGCCGTGTCCGCGTCTGGCTCGTCCGGCAGCAGGGGATCGGGGGCCAGCAACCCGGAGCCGATGTCGACGACCACCGGGACGTCGAGGCCGGCGAGCTCCCGCACCGTGACATCGGCGGTGAAGCCGCTCACCACGAAGTTGGACGGGTGGACCTTGAGCACGAAGCCGGTGTCCGGGCCCAGCGCGGCGGCGTAGTCCCGCAGCAGCGTGCGGTTGGTGGTGCCGACCTCCCGCAGCCGGGCGCCGGTGCAGGACAGCAGGTCCGGCAGCCGGAACCCGTCGCCGATCTCCACCAGCTCGCCCCGGCTGACCAGGATCTCGCGGCCGGCGGCGAGCGCCGTCGCGGCCAGCACCAGCGCGGCCGCGCCGTTGTTGACCACGTGGACGGCGCCCGCCCGCGGAACGGCGGCGGCGAGCGCGGCCAGGACCCCGCGGCCGCGGGGGGCCCGCCGTCCCGAGGAGAGGTCGAACTCGACGTCGGTGTGGCGGGCCGCCGCTCCGACCGCGTCCACCGCGGCATCCGACAGCGCCGCCCGGCCGAGGTTGGTGTGCAGGATGGCACCGGTGGCGTTGAGCACCGGCCGCAGCGACGTCGCCCGGCGGGGGAGGGCGGCGATCGCGGCGTCGGCCACCTCGGCCGGCGGGATCTCGCCCGCCCGCGCCCGCTGCTGGGCCGTGGCGACCGCCTCCTTCACCACGGCGGCGCCGAGGCGGGCGGTCGCGGCCACCAGCCTCGGGTCCGCAAGCAGGAGGTCGGTCCGGGGTACCGACCGAAGGGTGTCCCGCCCGTCGGTACCCCGGGCCGGTGGCGGAGGCGGACGGGAATCGAACCCGCCTGACCCGGCTGCCGGGTCACTCCGGTGTTGAAGACCGGGAGGGCCACCAGGCACCTGTACGCCTCCTCGGACGGCGCGACGTCAGCGGCGCGTCGCCTCGATCATGTGGAAGGGCCAGTAGCCCATGGACGGCAGCGGGACCACGTCACCGATCTCGTAACCGGCGGTGTTGAGCAGTCCCGCGAACTCCTCGTACGTCCGCTCGCACCCGTTGACCATCAGCAGCATGTTGATGTCCATGAGGTGGACCAGCGGGTCGTACGGCGGGTCGCTGCGGACGATGCCCTCGAAGACCAGCAGCGTGCTGTCCGGCGCCGCGGCCCGGTGGCAGTTGTCGAGAATCCGGGCGACGGACTCGTCCGGCCAGTCGTGAAAGATTCCCTTGAGCAGGTAGAGGTCGCCGCCCTTCGGGACCTCGTCGAGGAAGTTGCCGCCGACGAACTCGACCCGGTCGGCCAGGCCGGCCGCGGTCATCGTCTGCTTGGCCTCCGCCATCACCTCGGGACGGTCGAAGAGCACGCCGGTCGCCTGGGGCGCGGCCTCGAGCAGCGCGGCCAGGAAGAACCCTTGGTTGCCGCCGACGTCGATGATCCGGTGGAACCGGGTCATGTCGTACTTCTCGATCACGACCGGAGCGAGCTGGGCGTTGACCTCGACCAGGTGCTCGGTCATCGCCGCCTTCGTGTCCGGGTCGGAGTCCCAGTACTCCCAGATCTCCATGCCGATGGCGTCCTTGACGACGGAACGGCACTCCATCACCGCGTCGTAGAGGAACTCGACCGGGCGGGTGTGCGCGGACTTGCCGACGGCGGAGGCGACCCCGTGCATCGCGTTCAGGTCCTTGCGCAGCAGGATGCCCACGTCCGTGAGCGCGTACTGGTCCGGCCCGGTCTTGTCGAGGACCTCGAGCGCGACCGCGGCCCGCAGCAGCCGGCGCATCGCACCCTCGTCGGCCCCGGTCGCCTGGGCCAGCTCGGTGGCCGAGCGGGGTCCTTCGGCCAGCAGGTCGGGAACGCCGAACCGGGTGACCGTGGTGATGATCGCGGTGGTCTGGTAGCCGAGCACCATCTGCAGCAGCTTCCGCGCTGCCACCGTCACGTCGCTGTCCGCTGGACGTACCGCCTCGGTCTGCATGACGCGAGGCTAGAAGGGGCAAAGCGCCTGCACCCTAGGGTTTCTCCGGGCAAAGCCCGGGCGTGGGCTACCTAGCATCGGCCGGGTGACCGGTCGCAGGACCGGCGCCGAAGAGCCCGACCCGAGCGGCGGGCGCCCGTCCTCGTACTCGCGGCGTCAGGCCGTTCCGGTACGCACCCGGCAGGTCAAGGAGTTCCCGCATGAAGGTCGTGCACGATACCGATGTCCCGACCGATGTCGTCCGCGAGCCCGGCGCCAAGCAGGTGCTGATCCGCCGGCTCATCGACACCCCGGACGGCGCGGACCGGTTCCTCATGAGCCTGTTCGAGATGGGCGCGAACGGGGCGACCCCGCCGCACTACCACGAGTGGGAACACGAGATCTACGTGCTGGAAGGCAGTCTGCACGTGCAGCTGCCCAGCGAGGACCGGCAGATCCCGCTGCGCAAGGGGGATGTGGTCTTCATCCCCCGCGGCGAGGCGCACGGTCTGGTGACCGGACCGGACGAGACCGCCCGGCTGCTCCTCGTCGCCCCGGCCGAGCGGCCGCCGGTGCGCAGCGTGTTCCTCTCGGAGGAGCCGTACGAGTTCACCGAGTCCACCGCGGAAGCCGCGCAGAAGTGACCGGGGTCGTCACGTCGCCGGCCGAGCCGGCCGTCGACGAGGTCATCGGGCTGCACCGGCTGATGACCAGCTACCTGTCCGCCGGCGCGCTGTTCTCGGCCGTGGAGCTCAAGCTCTTCGACGCGCTGTCCGGCCGGGAGGTCACGGCGGAGGAGGCCGGTCGGGAGGCGGGCCTGGCCGAGCGGCCGGCGCGGATCCTGCTGCTGGCGCTGGAGGGCGAGAACCTGGTCACCCGCCACGGCGACCGCTACACCAACGCCCCGGTCGCCGAGACCTTCCTCGTCACCAGCAGCCCGCGCTACCTGGGCGCGCTGGCCACCCAGCAGTCCCGGCACCTGGCCAAGATCAGCCAGCTGACCCAGGCCCTGCGCGACAACCGGCCGGTGAACGCGGGCGGCAGCTACACCGGCGAGTTCCAGAAGGACAGCGCGACCTGGGCCCGCCGCTGGGCCGAGGTGATGCGGGCCAGCTCGCAGCTCATGGCCGACGACCTCGCCGACGTGGCCGCCCTGTCCGGTCGCCGGCACCTGGTCGACCTCGGCTGCGCCTCGGGCTCGTACGCGATGGCCTTCGCCCGCGCCTATCCGCAGCTGCAGGTGAGTGCGGTCGAGCAGCCGGCCATCGCCGAGGTGACCGCAGAGTTCGTGGAAGCGGCCGGGATGACCGACCGGGTCACCGTCCGCCCCGGCAACATCTTCGAGGACAGCTTCTCCGACTGCGACGTCGCGCTGCTGTCCCACGTCATCCAGGGGTTCGCGCGCAAGCGGGCGCAGCAGCTGCTGGCGCACGTCCACAGCTGGCTGCCGGACGGCGGGGAGCTGCTCATCCACTCCCACCTGCCCGAGCAGGCCCGCGCCCCGTTCCCGTACCAGTTCGGGCTGATCCTGCTGGTGAACAACACCCAGGGCGGCGAGGCGCACACCCAGGAGGTCACCGCCCAGTGGCTGCGGGAGATCGGCTTCCGGGACATCTCGGTGAGCCCGGTCTCGCCCATCTCGGCACTGGTGCGGGCGATCAAGTGACCGACCGTGCGTCGGTCCGGAACCGGTGAGGGAGCAAGGGTGAGCGTGCCAGGCCACCTCGATCTCGTGGTGCTCGACGCCGTCACGGGGCAGCCGCATCTCGTGCTGGCCGACGACCTTCCGGCCGGCGGACCGCCGCCCGGGGCGCCGGGCGGCGCCGGTCCGGGACCGTCGCCGGTCCGGGCCGCCCCGGACGGCGGCCGCCCGGCTCCGCGGGCCCGGGCCGCGGGCTGGGACGTCGTGGTCATCGGTGGCGGGCCGGCCGGGAGCACGGCCGCGGCCGCGCTGGCCCGGCGCGGCCGTTTCGTCACCGTGGTCGAGCCCTGCTGGTCGGGGCCCGACGGCGTCGGCGGTTCCCTCTCCCCGGCGTGCCTGGAGGCACTGGACGAGATCGGTGCCGGGGACGCGATCCGGGAGGCCGGGTTCGCGCCCAAGACCGGCGCCACGTTCCTGTGGGGGGCGGGCGAACAGCCCTGGAGCGTGCGCTACGGACCACCCGGCGCCGGCCCCGCCGCCTTCCAGGCCCGCCGTTCCGACTTCGACCGGCTGCTGCTGCGCAGCGCGATGTCCTGGGGCGCCGCGGTCCGGCAGGGCTGCCGGGTCGAGGACGTCCTGCTCGACGAAGGAAGGGCCAGCGGTGTCCGGATCCGGACCGAGTCTGGTGACCTGGAGACCCTCTCGGCCGAGTGGGTGATCGACGCCAGCGGGTCGGCCGGCGTGCTGGCGCGCGGGCAGGGCGGGAGCGGGCAGGGCGGGAGCGGGCAGGGCGGATCGTCCGCGTCCGGCGGGGCGACCGCGGTCTGGAGCTCCTGGACCGGCACCGGCCCGCTGCTCGGCCCCGGTCCCGGCGATGCCCTCTACATCGGCGGGCCGGACGACTGCCTGTGGTGCCTTCCGCTGGCCGAGCCGCCCGGGGAGGTGATCGTCGGCGTACTGCGCCGGCACGGTGACGTCCCGGTCGGGCCGGCCCTGGAGAGCTGGTACGAGTCCACCGTGCTGGGCTCGACCGCGCTCGGCCCGATCCTGGCCGGCGCCCGGCGGGCCCGGCCGGTGCGGTCCGCGCCCGCGGCGCCGCACGCCGCCGCCCGGGTGGCCGGTCCCGGCTGGCTGCTGGCCGGCGACGCGGCCGGGTTCGTGGACCCGTTCCTGACCCCCGGTGTGCAACTCGCCTGCCAGCACGGGCTTCTGGCCGCCCGGCTGATCGACGGGGTCCTGGACGGGGCGCTCGAGACGGCGGCCATCGGCCTGTACGACACCGTGGTACGGCGGCAGCTGAGGAGCTTCGGCGACGTGAGCGAGAACCTCTACACGGCAGCGGACACCCGGGCCCACGGGTCCGCAGCACTGCCCCCGGCCGACCGGACGCCCGACCGGGCCGACGCCGACCGGCTCACCTTCCTGTCGACGCTGTCCGGGCTGCCACCGGACCAGGTCGCCGGCCGGCTGCAGCTGCACCTGCGGCGCCGGGCCGCGGCGGCGGGACTGGGCGGGAGCCCGCCGAGCCCCGGCGAGCAGGAGGGTTTCGCGTTCCTGAGCCGGTTGAGCCACGAGCGCCGCCTGGCCCGCGCCCGCCGCACCGACGGCAAACCCGCCGACGCCACCGCACTGCGGCTGGCGCCGGGCGTGGTCGTCGGCGACCAGGGTTTCCTCGACCCGGCCGCCGGCGGGCTCACCACCCGCGTCGTGGCCAGCAACCGCTTCGGCGACCGCTTCGAGCTGACGCTGCCGCTGGCGGCCGCGGTCGCCGCCTGCGGTAGCGGGCGGCCGTACGCGACCCTGGTCGACCGGCTCGGCGACATCGGCGCCGACGACCCGGACGGGATCTCCTCCTGGCTCGGCCTCCTGGCCGACAACGCCCTGGTGGAGTGGGGCGAGGCGGACGAAGCACGTCCGCCGGCGGACGAGGAGGTCGCCTCGTGCGCCGGGTAGCGATCACCGGGCTGGGAGTGCTCAGCCCGGTCGGGATCGGCAAGGACGCCTTCTGGGACGGGCTGGCGGCCGGCCGCAGCGCCACCAAGGCGCTGTCGGAGGTCAGCAGCTGCGACCTGTACGGCGACTTCGACTTCACCTCCCAGGTGATCGCCGAGGTCGACGGCTTCGACCCGGCCGCCGCCGGCCTGCCGCTCGAGGTGGCCAAGCTCGACCGCTACATCCAGTTCGCGGTGGCCGGCGCGCTGCAGGCGCTGGCGGACTCAGGGCTGGACCTGGCCGCGGTGGACCGGGACCGGCTGGGCATCTCGCTGTCGACGGCCATCTGCGGCACCCGCCAGATGGAGTCGGAGTTCATCGCGGTGACCGACCGGGGACGGCTGCCGGTCGACCCGGCCAAGGCCGGCGCGGACCTCTACCTGGCCTCGATGTCCAACACGCCGAGCATCATCGTGGCCGCGCTGACCGGCGCCCACGGTGCCTGCGTGACGCTGTCCACGGGCTGTGTCGGTGGCATCGACGCCATCGGCCACGGCTACGAGGCCATCGCCTACGGCGAGGCGGACATCGTCGTGGCGGGCGCGAGCGAGGCCCCGATCACGCCGATCACGTCGGCGTCGTTCGAGATCATCAACTGCCTCAGCCGGGGCCACAACGACCGGCCGGGTGCGGCGTCCCGTCCGTTCGACCGGTTGCGGGACGGCTTCGTCCTGGCCGAGGGCTGCGGCGTGGTGGTGCTGGAGGAGCTCGAGCACGCCCGCGCCCGCGGTGCCGAGGTCTACGCCGAGGTCAGCGGGTTCTCGCTGGGCTGCAACGCCCTGCACATGACCGACCTGCTGTCCGACGGCGCCGACCTGGCCCGGACGATGACCGAGGCGCTGGAGCAGAGCAAGCTGGCCGCCGACCAGGTCGACCATGTCAACGCGCACGGCAGCTCGACCCCGCAGAACGACGCCTGCGAGACGCGGGCCCTGGTCCGCGCGCTCGGCGACCGGGCCCGCGCGGTGCCGGTCAACTCGACCAAGTCGATGACCGGCCACCCGCTGTCGGCGGCCAGCGCCCAGGAGATCGTGGCCTGCGCGCTGGCCTTCCGGAACGAGTTCGTGCACCCGACGGCCAACTACGAGGTGCCCGACCCGGACTGCGACCTGGACTACGTGCCCAACGTCGGACGGCCGTGGTCGGGCGAGGTCATCCTGTCCGACGCCAGCGGCTTCTCCGGGTTGCACGCCGCGATCGTGCTGCGGGCACCGGGAGCCGGGTCATGAACCCGGTGGCGATCACCGGCATCGGTGCGATCACCCCGGCCGGGCTGGGTCCGGACCGGCTGTCGGAGCAGGTCTTCTCCGGCCGGTCCTGCGTCCGGCGGATCGACCGCTTCGACGCCGGGCCCTACCAGTGCCAGGTGGCCGGCCAGGCCGACGACTTCCTGGCGGCGGACTGGCTGCCGCCGAGGTTCCTGAAGCGGACGGACCGCTTCACCCACCTGGCGACGGTCGCCGCCGGCGCCGCCATCGACAGCGCCCAGCTGAGGATCGGGCTGGGCGGGGTGCCGGCGGAGCGGGTCGGGGTGATGGTCGGCAACGTCCTCGGCGGCTGGGAGTTCGCCGAGCGGGAGCTGCGGGACCTGTGGACCTCCGGGCCCCGCGAGGTCAGCCCGTACCAGGCCACGGCGTGGTTCCCGGCCGCACCCCAGGGCAACATCTGCATCCGGTACGGCATCCACGGCCGGTCCCGCACCTTCGTCTGCGACCGGGCCAGCGGGGCGGTCGCCGTGCTGCACGCGGCCGAGACGGTGATGCGCGGTCAGGCCGACGTCGTCATCGCCGGCGGCACCGAGCAGCCGCTGTCCCCGTACGCGTGGCTGTGCTGCGAGACCGGTGGGTTCTTGGCCCGCTCCGGCAGCCGGGAACCCGGCGCCACGTACCGCCCCTTCGACCGCGGGCACTCCGGCACCGTGGTCGGCGAGGGCAGCGTCTTCCTGGTGCTGGAGCATCCCGAGCACGCCGCCCAGCGGGGGGTGCCGGTGCTGGCCGAGCTGCGCGGCTGGTCGATGAGCACGGACGGCTACCAGCCGTACTACACGGTCGAGCCCCGGGGCGACACGCTGGCCCGGACGATCGGCAGCGCCCTGCGGGCGGCGTCCTGCGAAGCCGCCGACCTGGGCGGGGTGCTGGCCGACGGTTCCGGCGTGCCCCGTGAGGACGCGGCCGAGGTCGCCGCCATCCGGGCCGCGCTGAACGGCAGCCACGGGACGGTGCCGGTGACGGCGACCAAGGCCGCCGTCGGGCACCTGCTCGGCGCCGGGCCGGTCGCGGACCTGGCCGTGGCCGTGGCCGCGCTGGCCCGCGGCGCGCTGCCCCCGACCGCCAACCTGGGCACGCCGGCACCGGGCTTCGACCTCGACTTCGTCCGGGACGAGCCCCGGGCCGTCCGCGACGGCGCCCCGCTGCTGTCGGTCTCGCGCGGGCTGGGCGGGGTCAACGTCTGCCTGGTCGTGGGGCCGGCCGGGGACCCGGACCGGCGGCCGGACAGCACCGGCAACTGACGAGAGGAGATCGGTAGTGACGACATCCACGGAGACGAGATCCGCGGTGCTGGGCGTGCTGGCCGATGTCGGCATCGAGGTCGACGCCCTGACCGACGCCACCCGCTTCCGGGACGAGCTCGACGTCGATTCCACGGAGCTGGTGGAGATCTCGGTCGCGCTGGAACGCGCCCTGGGGATCGCCATCAGCTCGGCCGAGTTCGCCAAGATCGAGACGGTCGGCGACCTGATCCGGCTGATCGATTCCTGACGCGTCCCGCATTCCATTCCACCGACCCGGAACGAGATGACGCATGCCCCGGCTCCAGCACAGCACGACCATTTCCCGGCCGGCCCGGGAGGTCTTCGACATCACCAACGACATCGCCCGGTGGAAAGAGCTCTTCAACGAGTACAACGAGAGTGAGGTGGTCTCGCGGGAGGACTGCGGGCGGTTCGTCAAACTGGTGTTCCGGCTCAAGAACGCCCGCGGCATGGAATGGCAGTCCTGGCGAATACTGGACCGCGAGGAATTGATCGCCGTCGCCCAGCGGCAGGACCCGATGCTGCCCTTCCGCTACATGCACCTCACCTGGACGTACGAGGACGTGGACGACGGCACCCGGATGACCTGGACGCAGGACTTCGAGTTCGACCCGGCCGCCGGTCTGGACGAGGCCGAGGTCCTGGCCTGGATGGACGCCCACGGCCGGGACAACCAGTTGCGCATCAAGGACCTCCTGGAATCCGGGGCGGTCGGGCCCGAGCCCGCCGCCGACGCCAGTCCGGTCCCGGCCGGCTGACGAGTCGCCAGGAAGGAAGAGGCCGGCATGACGACGTCCGTCGCACCCCAGACCTACCGGCTCACCCAGTACGCGCACGGCGGCGGCTGTGCCTGCAAGATCCCGCCGGGCGAGCTCGAGTCGGTGGTGGCCGCCCTCTCCGGCGCGGGCGCCGTGGTCTCCCCGGCCGGCCGGCTGCTGGTCGGCCTGGACGACGGCGACGACGCCGCGGTCGTCCGCATCGACGGCAACCGGGCCGTCGTGGCCACCGCGGACTTCTTCACGCCGGTCGTGGACGACCCGTACGACTGGGGCCGGATCGCCGCCGCCAACGCGCTGTCCGACGTCTACGCGATGGGCGGCCGTCCGCTGGTCGCGGTCAACCTGCTGTCCTGGCCCCGCGACGTGCTCCCGTTCGAGCTGGCCCGGGAGGTGTTGCGCGGGGGGCTGGCCGTGGCCGGGGCGGCGGGCTGCTTCGTCGCCGGCGGCCACAGCGTCGACGACCCCGAGCCCAAGTACGGGATGGCGGTGACCGGGCTGGCCGACCCGGACCACCTCATGCGCAACGATGCCGGCCGGCCGGGGCAGCCGCTGACGCTGACCAAGCCGCTGGGGATCGGCGTGCTGAACACCCGGCACAAGGCTACCGGGGAGGTCTTTCCGCACGCCGTGGACACGATGACCCAGCTCAACGAGGACGCCGCGGCGGTGGCGCGCGCGGCCGGGGTGCGCTGCGCGACCGACGTCACCGGCTTCGGCCTGCTCGGCCACCTGCTGAAGCTCGCCCGCGCGAGCGGGGTGACGGCGGTCGTCGACTCGGCCGCGGTGCCCTACCTGGACGGCGCCCGGCAGGCGCTGCAGGACGGCTACGTCTCCGGCGGCACCCGCCGCAACCTCGACTGGGTCCGTCCGCACTCCGACCTCAGCGCCGTCGACCCCGACGAGGCGCTGCTGCTGGCCGACGCCCAGACCTCCGGCGGCCTGCTGCTGGCCGGGGACATCCCGGGAGCGCCGATCATCGGGGAGCTCGTCCAGCGGGGCGAGCACCTGCTGATCGTGCGCTGACTGATCGTGCGCTGACCGGTCCTACTCCGCCTCGTCGAGGGCGACCACCCGGGCCCATCCCGCGCTGGCCGAGTCCAGCTTGACCGGAAGGGCGAGCACCGTGAAGCCGTACGGGCGGGGGAGCTGGTCCAGGTTGCACAGCATCTCTATCTGCGCATACTCCTTCTCCCGGCCGAGCAGGTGGGACTCCCACAGCTGGGCCTTGTCGCCCGCCTGGGCCTCCTCGATCATCACCTCGAACGGGCGGTCCAGCCCCCAGGCGTCGATGCCGATGAGCCGGACGCCGGAGTCGACCAGGAACTCCGTCGCGTCCCGCCGCAGCCCCGGATGCATGTCGTCGTATCCCGCGGTCTCGAAGTGGCGGTCGGTGCCGGTCCACACCAGCACGATGTCGTACGGCTTGAGGTCCCGGCCGATCCGCCGCAGCTCCGCCTCGACGTCGGCCCGGTCGATGCCCTCGCCCGCACCCTTGTGGCGGAGGTCGAGCAGCACCCCCTCGCCCATGCACCAGCGCAGCGGCACCGCGTCGATCGTGCGGCCCGGCGCACCGCCGGGCCGCGGCCCGTAGTGGTAGGGGGCGTCCAGGTGGGTCCCCGAGTGGGTGGAGAGCGAGACCGTCTCCACGCAATAGCCTTTGCCGTCCGGCCAGAACTCCGGGCCCATTCCGAACAAGCGTCCGGTGAGGGCGGCGGTGTCGTCCGCATTCATGTAGTCGATGTGGTGCGAGTTGGGCTGGAAGGAGCTCGTGGAGTTGCTGAGCCGCTGGGAGAGGTCGTACACCGTGAAACGGCGGCCGAACATCTCGATGACCTCGTGCATGAGGACGCTCCACCCCTGGAACGGATTGTGCGGTAGTTTCGACGATACCGTCAGATTCGACGTCCGCCAACCTTTCCGAGCGGAAGGAGAATACCGTGGCGCTTTCCTCCGGCGGTTTCGCCGGGAACGACCGCACGCCGGCCGAGCTGCTCGACGTGCTCGTCGTCGGCGCCGGTCCGACCGGCCTGACCCTGGCCGCCCAGCTGCGTGAGTACGGCGTGCGGTTCCGGGTCGTCGACCGCATCGCCGGCCCGGCCCGGGAGTCGCGGGCGCTGGCGGTGCAGGCCCGCACGCTGGAGCTGCTGCGCACGCTCGGGCTGCACCGGGCCCTCCTGGACCGGGGGCGCTCGGCGGTGGTGCTGCAGCTGCACGCGGGGTCGCGCACCGTCGACGTGCCGCTGTTCGACGAAGGCGTCCGGGACACCGAGTTCCCCTTCCTGCTGTTCGTCTCGCAGGCCGAGACCGAGCAGGTGCTCAACGAGCACCTGGCCGGGCGCGGCGTACCGGTCGAGCGCGGTCGCGAGCTGACCGGGTGGACGGAGCAGGACGACGGCCTCACCTGCACGGTGCGGGACCGGGACGGCACCGTCGAGTCCGTCCGGACGCGCTACCTGATCGGGTGCGACGGCGCCCACAGCACCGTGCGGACTGTCGCCGGGATCGGGTTCACGGGCGGCCGCTACCGGCAGACGTTCGCGCTGGCCGATCTGGACGTCGCCGGCGACCTCCGGCCGGACAGCGTGCACGTGTTCGTGGACGAGCCCGGGATGGCCTTCTTCTTCCCGATCAAGGGCCCGGCTCCGTGGCGGTTCACCGGCGTCCTGCCCGAGCCGGGGGACGCGGACACCGCGGCGGCGCGGGACGCCGGGGCCGTGCACGGAACCGCCGGCTCCCGGGTCCTGCGACTCCCGGACGTGCAGGGGATCCTCGACACCTTCGCGCGGGGACGCCTGCGGCTGCACGACCCGGTGTGGCTGTCGTCGTTCCGGCTGGAGCACCGGCTGGCCGAGCACTACCGCTGCGGCCGCGTCTTCCTGGCCGGCGATGCCGCCCACGTGCACAGCCCGGTCGGGGCGCAGGGCATGAACACCGGCATCCAGGACGCCTGGAACCTCGGCTGGAAGCTGGGGCTGGTCGTCCGCGGACCGGCCGCGGCCGAGCTGCTGGACACCTACCACCAGGAACGGTGGCCGATCGGCCGGTTCCTGCTCCGGTTCACCGACCGTGGCTTCACCGTCGCCACGTCCGGCAACCCCGTGGCCGGTGTCCTGCGGTCCCGGGTGGCCCCGCGGCTGGCCCCGCTGGCGATCCGGGTCACGCCGGCCCGGGCGCTGGCGTTCCGGACGATCGCGCAGTTGCGGGTGCGCTACCGGGGCTCGGCCGCGGCCGAGGAGGGCCGGCCCGCGTTGTGGAGCGGCCCGCGGGCGGGCGACCGGTTCCCGGACGCGCCGGTCCGGCGGGGCGGCGCGGAGACCTCGCTGCAGGAGCTGGTCGCGGCGCCCTGCTACCACCTGGTCCTCGTCGGCGAGGCAGCCTGGGACCCGCGGGTCGAGGACGCCGTGCGCCGGTACGGCGACCTGGTGCGCGTCGTCCGGCTGGTGCCGGGTCCGGGCGCCGACCGGGACGCCGCGTCCGACCCGACCGGCGCGGCGCTGGCCCGGCTCGGCCGGCGTACGCCGGCGCAGTACGTCGTCCGGCCGGACGGATACGTCGGCTACCGGTGCGGCGGGTCGGACCTCTCCGGCGCGCTGCGCCACCTGGCCCGGTGGCTACCCGGCGCGGCCGCCGGCTGACCGGGTCGAAATCAGCGCGACGACGGGGTCGTCACCGCGCGGGCGACGACCCGGCCGGCCAGGATCGCCCGCACCCCGCTGGCGGTGCTGGCGAGCAGGACGAGCGGCCAGACCACGTGCCCGTGCAGCAGCACGTGCGCGGCGATGATCGCGAGGAGCGTGAGGTCCCCGGTGGTGGCGGCGGCGCTCGACACGGCCACGGCCGGTGCGGCCAGCCGGGCCGGCAGGGCGAAGCGCCGCCACGGTCGGCTGGCCGCGACCGCGATGGCGGCGGCCGGCGCCCCCACCACGACGGCGACGCCGACCAGCGGCAGCAGCGCCCAGAGTCCGGGCAGCTGGCGGTGCAGGGGCGGAGCCGCGCTGGCGAGCAGGGCCGACAGCCAGAGCACGCCGACGAGCGGGCCGCTGACCATGAGCCGCCGGCCCAGTCGATGGCTGGCGGCCCGGCTGGTCTCGGCCCGGAAGGCGGTGGCCACCGTGTCGGCGCAGCCGAACTCGGCGACGGCGGCCCGGACCGCCTCCGCGGGGGCCAGGCCGAGGCGGCGGTAGCCCTCGACCGTCTCGCACAGCCCGTCCGCGACCTCGTCCGCCATGTCGGGGGTCAGCCTGCCGGCCCGGCCCAGCTCGGCCAGGTAGGCCTCGATGAGCCGGTCGGCCTCGGCCCCGGCTGCGATCGTGGTGGTCAGGTCGTCGCGGGCCACGGCTTCTCCCCCAGCAGTGCCGAGACGGCGGTGGCGAACTCCTGCCACGAGCTCCGCTCCGCGCCGAGCGCGTGCCGGCCGTCGGTGGTCAGCTCGTAGATCCGGCGCTGCCGTCCGTCGACCGTCAGCCATCGGCTGCTGATCAGACCGGCTCGCTCCAGCCGGTGCAGGGCGGGGTAGACGGTGCCGGTCGGCAGATCGATCCGGCCGCCGCTCCCGTCCACCAGAGCCTTGCGGACGGCATAGCCGTGTCGCGGCCCGTCCTCGAGCGTCGACAGCAGCAGACCGTCCAGGTGTCCCTTCAGGACGTCCGCCCTCATAGGTAGTGAGGCTAGTCCCGAACGGGTCAGAGCGGTACAGTCTTGATCGGTGATAAGTAGCGACGCTACACATCGTCGGTGGCGGAGCCGGCGCGGGAGTGCGCCACCCGGACGGGAAGGGCGCGGGAGGAGTTCTCCATGGAGGTCGACGCATCGCTCGGCGTGCTGGTCGGAGCCGTGCTCGCCAACGGGGTCCTGGTCGGGGCCACCCTCGACCAGTCGATCAAGCAGTTGCCGGCCCGGCGCAAGATCGGCGTGTCGGCCTATTCGGCCTACTCGCAGGCGGCGGACCTCGGCAACGGCATCCCGTGGTACGCGTCGCTCGGTGTCGGCGGCGGCCTGCTGACCCTGGCCGCCGGGGCCATCGGACTGAGCGACTCGCCGGAGGGTCAGCGCACCGTCGCGCTGTGGGCGATGATCCTGCTGACGCTGGCCCACTCCGCCGTGACCGGCCGGGCCGCTCCGACCAACTTCTCCCAGCGGCGCGCGGAGAACGACGACGCCCTCACCCGGATCTTCAACCGCTTCGAGCGCCTGCAGACGGCGCGGGCGGCGCTGCAGGTGGCGACCCTGGCGGCGGCGGCCTGGGCCCTGATCGAGACCATCGCCGAGGGCTGACCACATGCTTCTCCGCCCGCCGGCCCGACGGCCGCCGGACAAGGACGGGAGATTCCGGTGAGCGACGACTACGCGGTCCGGACGTACGGCCTGAGCAGACGGTTCGGCCCGGTCACGGCTCTTGCCGACGTCGACCTGTCGGTGCCCCCCGGCACCATGCTGGCCGTGCTCGGCCCGAACGGCGCCGGCAAGACGACGCTGGTGCGGATCCTGACCACCCTGTTGCCGCCCACCGGCGGACGCGCCGAGGTGGCCGGCTTCGACGTCGTACGGGAGGCGGGCAAGGTCCGGGAGGTCGTCGGGCTGTCCGGACAGGCGGCCGCGGTCGACGACTTCCTCACCGGCCGGGAAAACCTGGAGATGGTCGGCCGGCTGCTGCACCTGGGCCGCGCCGGCAGCCGGGCCCGGGCGGCGGAGCTGCTGGACCGCTTCGACCTCCGCGACGCCGAGGACCGCCCGGCCAAGACCTACTCCGGCGGGATGCGCCGCCGCCTCGACCTCGCCACCACCCTGGTCGGCCGGGCCCCGGTGCTCTTCCTGGACGAACCCACCGCCGGTCTCGACCCGCGCAGCCGGCTCGACCTGTGGGCCACCATCCGCTCGCTGGTGGACGGTGGCACCACGGTGCTGCTCACCACCCAGTATCTGGAGGAGGCCGACCAGCTGGCGGACCGGATCGTGGTCTTCGACCAGGGCCGCATCATCGCCGAGGGCACGTCGGACGAGCTCAAGTCGCGCGTCGGCGGCGATCGGCTACAGCTCGCCGTTCTGGAGCCGGCCGATGCCGGCAGGGCCGCGGCGGAGATCGCGGATCTCGGCAGCGGACCGGCCCAGGTCGACACCGACGGCCGCTCGGTCGTCCTGCCGGTGGCGGCCGGCACGGCCGTGCTGCCAGAGGTCGTCCGGCGACTGGACGCCGCTCATGTCCGGCTGTCCGACCTGGCCATCCGCCGTCCCACGCTCGACGACGCCTTCCTCGCCCTCACCGGCCGGCAGGCCGCCGACGGGCCGGACGGTGCTGATCGCGGCGTCGGCAGCGTCCGCACCGAAGCGAGGAGCTCGTGATGGCCGCCTCCACCGCTACCGGTTCGCCGGTGCACCGCACCGGACCCCGGCTGGTCACCGACTCGGCGGTGATGACCCGCCGCAACCTGACCCGCTACCTGCGGGACCCCACGCTGCTGGCCTTCTTCACGACCCAGCCCGTCCTGCTGGTCGTCCTCTTCACGTACGTGTTCGGCGGCGTCGTGGAGCGCACCACCGGTCAGCACTACATCGACTACTTCATGCCCGGCGTCTTCGTGCTCGCCATCGGCTTCGGCTCCGCGAACACCGCCGTCGGCATCGCGGAGGACCTGGGCCACGGCGTGGTCGACCGGTTCCGCTCGCTCCCGATCGCGAGATCGGCCGTGCTGGCCGGGAGGACGGCGTCGGACACCCTCCGCAACGTAGTGGTCGTCCTGCTCATGGTGGCTGTCGGGTATCTCGTCGGCTTCCGGTTCCGGACCGGGGTCCCGCTCGCGCTCGCCGCCCTCGGCATGACCCTGGCCGTCGGGCTCGCGCTGTGCTGGATCGCCGCCTTCGTCGGCCTGGTCGTGAAGGGGGCCGAGGCCGCCCAGCTGGCGGTGCTGTCCATCATGATCCCGCTGAGCTTCGCCAGCTCCACGTTCGTGCCGATCGAGACGATGCCCGGCTGGCTGCAGGCGTTTGCCAAGGTCAATCCGGTCACCTCCGCGGTCGACGCGATCCGCGCGCTGGCCCTTGGCGGGCCCACCGCGGGTCCGGTCACCCGGGCGCTGGCCTGGATCGTCGGTCTGCTCGCGGTGTTCATCCCGCTCGCGGTCTCCCGCTACCGGCGGGTCGCCACCCGCTGACCGGGCTCGCGCACTCACATGAAGTTCCGGGTGTGCAGCGCCGACAGCGCCTCGGCCTCGTCGGCCGGGAAGCCGAGATGCACCAGCCGCCGCTGCCGGCCGACGTCCATCTCCGCCTGCAGCTGCTGCACCGCCCGGAATCCCCGGGACACGGCGGCCGGCTCCCACGAGCCGGCGGCCAGGACGACCAGCGCGTCCAGGACGTCCTCGTTGAGACCGGCGGTGTCGGTCAGCTGCAGGTGCCGGCGTTCCACGGCCGCCCGCAGCCGCGCCGTCAGCGTCCGGTCCGTGCTGAGCTGCTGATGCAGGTGCGCCACCCCGAACGCGACGTGGCGGGCCTCGTCCTGCCGGGCCAGGTGGGTGATCTGGCGGGTGACCGGATCGGGGGCGTAGGTCTCGAGGAAGCCGAGGAGGTTGAGGAACGTGCCCTCGCCGAGCACCGAGAGCAGGAACGAGGCCAGCGAGAAGTCGGGCTCGCCCAGGAGGGTGGCCAGCGAGGCCCGGGAACCGGCCGACGACGTCCCCAGCGTGTCGCCGCGCAGCAGCGCCCGCCGGCTGAACACCTCCATGTGCCGGGCCTCGTCCGCGGCCTGGACGGCGAGCAGCTGCAGCACCTCCCGGAAGTGAGGATGCATCCGGGCCAGGAAGCGGGCCGGGATGACCAGCGCCGCCTGCTCGTTCTCCACCAGGTAGGTCATGACCTGCACGACCGCCGTCTCAATCTCCGGCGGCAGACTGAACTCCGCGTCCCAGGGCACCGAGGCCGGATCCCACTGGGCCGACGCGGCGTGGGCGTAGAGCCGGGGGGCGATGTCGGACCACAGCAGCTCCCGGTCCAGCAGGTCGAAGCCGGCGTCGGCCCCGCCCGCCTCGACCAGCGCACCGCGCGCGGCCAGCCCCCAGCTCGGCTCGGCCCGGGCCTCGACCCGTCCCGGCGCGGGATCGCCGGCCCGGCCGGCTCCGGCCCACCGGTCCAGGTCCTTGCGACCGCGGACGACGACGGTGGGCGATCCGGCCGTCGCCGGGCGGATGACGTCGTGCCCGTGACTGCGGCACCAGGCGCCCAGGTGCGCGGCCAGGTCCGGGCGGCGGCCGGTGACGCTGAGCCGCTCGCCGGGGGCCAGCCCGAGCAGGGAGCGGCGCAGGAGCAGGTGGGCTCCCTCGTCGAAACCGAGGTCGGCCAGGTCGAGGGCGGCCGTCCGGGGTCCGGTCATGGCGAGTAGCCGGCCGCGGTGACCCGGCCGGCGCGGTCGTAGAAGCCGAGCAGGTCGACGGCCGCGTCGAGGTGGCCGAAGCCGGTGGTCCGTCCGGGCAGCCAGGCGGTCAGTCCCTCCAGGTCCAGCAGTGGCCGCGCCTCCGGGTCGGCGTAGGACATCGCCAGCAGCTGCTCGACGAGCCGGTCGGTCGCCTCCGCCGGCGCGGTCGGGCCCGCCGCCAGCACGCAGTGGTCGTACGGTGCCGTCCGGGTCAGGAGCCGGGCGCTGCCCGGCGGGAGCGTGCCCTCCGAGGCGAGGGCGAGGGACGTGGCGTCGAGGAGACAGGCGGCGGCCACCTCACCGGCGAGCATCGCGCGGGCCGCCTCCCGCTCACCACCGACGTGGTCACCGTGCAACCCGACCGCGAGGTCGAAGCGCCGCACGGTGAAGTCCTCGCCCGGGCGCAGCCCCAGGTCGGCCAGGTGGGCCAGCGGCAGCAGTGTCGCCTGTGGAGAGTCGACGGCGCCGGTGGCGACGACCTCGCCCTTGAGGTCGGCGACCGTGTGGAAGCCCGAGTCGGCCCGCACGACCACCACGGAGGAGAGGTCCCGGTCGGTGTCCCGCATGAGCAGCGGACGCAGACCGGAGCCGCGGGCGGCGGCCAGCCGCATGCCGCGCAGCCACGCCAGCGGGGACTGCCAGGCAAGGTCCAGGCGGCCGTCCACCAGGTCCTCGGTCTGCCGTTCGTAGTGGCTGTAGAGCACGAAGTCCAGGTCCACCCCGCGCCGGCCCAGCCAGCGCCGGAACCCGGACCAGATCAGGACGACCTTGGGGTCGTAGGCCACGGCCCCCAGCACCACCGTCACGACTGCCCCCGCTCGTCGAACAGCGGCATCCCGCAGTGCAACCGGGCGATGAAGTCGTGCAGGGCGTCGGTCGTCGGAGCCATCACCCGGGCCGCCAGCGAGTCCCGCAGGCGGCGCTCGATCCCGAGCTCCTTGCGGAAGGCGGCCCCGCCGCAGAGCCGCATGGCCCCGTCGGCGACCTCCGCCGCCGCCTCGGCGCCGACGGCCTTGACCTCGAGGACCCGGAGCATCTCGTCGTCCCGGTGTTCCTCGATCGCGGAGATGGTGTCCTGCAGGCAGGTACGGGCGAGGTCGAGGCGGACCTGCAGCCGGGCGAACGCGAGCCGGGCCGTCGGCTGCTCGGCCAGCGTCTGCCCCAGGTGCTCGAACCGGGTGCGGATCAGGTGCTGGCGCGCCTCCTCCACCAGCGCCGTCATCAGCCCGACCGAGAAGGCCGCGTTCAGCACGAGGAAGCAGGGCAGCGCCGTGCTGAAGGCGACGTCGGTCCCGCCGCGGTGCGGGCCGAGCAGCGCGGTCATCGGCAGCAGCACCCCCTCACCGGCGACCGGGCGGGAGGCGTTGCCGCGCAGGCCGAGCCCGTCGAAGGATCCGGCGACCCGGAGTCCCGGGGTGTCGCTCGGCACGAGCCACAGCGACATGCCCTCGCCGGCACAGGGCCGGCTCGACCACACGTAGCTGTCGGCCTCGCCGGCCGAGGTCACCCAGCTCTTGCGGGCGTCGAGCCGGACCGTCGCCCCGTCGTCGTGGATCGCGGCCGAGCCGACCGGCGCCCAGAAATGGCTCCGGGAGCCGGTCTCGGAGAACGCGAGGGTGGAGAGGTGCTCGCCGGCGGCGATGCGGCGGCGCACGGCGACGTCCGCGTGCTGCTCCAGCAGCGCCACCGCGGCGTAGTGCATCATCACGACCATCGCGGTGGAGCCGCAGGCCTGGGCCAGTCGCTCGACGACCTCGGCCGCCTCCCTCAGCCCGCGCCCCTGGCCCCCGACCTCCGGGGCGCTGGTCAGGCCGAGCAGTCCGGCATCGGCCAACGCGGTGACCGCCTCGCGCGGGAAGGTGCCGTGGCGGTCGATGTCAGCGGCCCGGGGCCCGACGATCCCGTCCAGGATCGGCTGCAGCGCCTGCAGATGAGCGTCCGCCACGATCGGTGGCGGGGACAGCACGGTCATCGGGACTCCTTCGATTCGGTCCTCTGTGGACGGTCGGGGAGAGGTTCCGCCGGCGCGCCGCCGGTGGACGACTGCGGGACGAGCTCCCGCCGCAGCCCGGGATGCCCGATGCGGCCGGGCGCCCACCAGTTGGCTCGCCCGAACAGGGCCATCAGGGCCGGTACGGCGACGCAGCGGACCAGGGTCGCGTCGACCGCGACGGCGAGCGCGAGGCCCAGACCCACGGCCTTGACCAGCACGACGCCGCCGGTGCTGAAGCTGGCGAAGACGGCGACCATGATGACCGCGGCCCCGGTGATCAGCCGCCCGCTGCGGCGCAGCCCCTCGGCCACCGCGGTGCGGTTGTCGCCGCCGGCCAGATAGGCCTCCTGCGTACGGCTCAGGAGCAGCACCTCGTAGTCCATGGACAGCCCGAAGGCGAGGCAGAACAGCAGGACCGGTACGGCGGGATCGATGCCGCCGGCGGGGGTGACGCCCAGCGCGCCGGCGAGGTGGCCGTCCTGGAACACCCAGACCAGGGCCCCGAACGAGGCCGTGATGGACAGCAGCGTCATGACGACGGCCTTGGCCGGCAGCAGGATCGATCGCAAGGTGCCCAGCAGGACCAGGTAGACGAGCGCGATCACGGCCGCGACCGCCCACGGCGTCCACCGGCTGATGAGGCCGGCCACGTCCGCCTCCGCCGCCGTCTGGCCGGTCACCAGCAGTTCGGCGTCGCCGGGTGCGGGGATGGACCTGATCCGGTGCACCACGGTCCTGGCCTCGTCGCTGCCGCGGACGGCGGGGGAGTGCACCCGCAGGACGACGGTGTGCGGTCCCACGGTCTGCCGGACCAGCGCCAGCGACGGTGCCGGCAGGCGGCCGGGGTCGGCGTACAGGCGCTGGTAGAACGACGCCGGCTGCCCGGGCGGCCGGTCGACGACGCCGTCGACCCCCTCGACGTCCGGCAGCGCCGCGACGGTCCGGCTGAGCTGGTGCAGGGCGGCCACGTGCGCCGGTCCCAGCGGATCGTCCGGGAACCGGACGACCGCCAGGATGTCGGCCGTGCCCAGGGCCGGGAAGGCGGCGGTGAGCAGCGTGTCGCCGGAGCGGGCCTCGGTCCCGGCCGGGAGCTGGCCGACGTCGTCGGTCCGGATGTGCAACTGCAGGAACGGGACGCCGACCAACAGCAGCAGGCCGATGACGGGCAGCGCCAGCCATCGGCGCCGCATCACGCCATGGGCCAGCGCTGTCCACAGTGGATCGGTCTGGCCGGGCCGGTGCGGCAGCACCCGGAGGCGGTTCACCCGCGGGCCGAGCAGGGCCAGCGCGGCCGGCAGGAACGTCAGCGCGTACGCGACAGCGCACAGCACGACCGCGCCGGCCGCCAGCCCCATGCCGGGCAGGAAGCTCCCGGGGAACAGGAGCAGGCCGGACAGGCCGGCCAGCACGGTCAGCCCGGAGAACAGCACCGTCCGCCCGGTGACCGACACCGTGGTCACCACGGCGTCGGCGGTGGAGGCGCCCCGGTCCAGCTCCTCGCGGAACCGGCTGACGACGAACAGCGAGTAGTCCACGGCCAGACCCAGACCCAGCAGGCTGACCACGCTGAGGGTCAGGTCCGAGACGGTGACGACCCGGGACAGCCCGACCGTGATCGCGCTGCCCGCCGCGACCGCCAGCGCGCCCACGGCGAGCGGGAGGACCGCCGCGACCACCGTCCCGAAGACCAGCAGCAGCAGGATCAGTGCGACCGGGAAGGAGATCAGCTCGGCCCGGGCCAGGTCCGCGTCGAGGTTGCGGCTGAGGTCGGCACTGGTGGCGACGTCCCCGGTGCCCAGCACGGTCAGCCCGGTCGCGGGTATCCGGTCCCGGATCTCCCGGTAGTACAGGGCCGCGTCCCGGACGTCGTCGCGGAGGTGGACCGTCGCGAAGGCGGTGCGGCCGTTGGCCGTCACCCCGGCCTCGTCGGCCGGGTGCCCGGGGTCGAACGGGCCGACGGTCGCCGTGACCCTGGGGTCCTGCCGGGCGGCGGCGAGTGCCTTGGTGACCGCCTGCTCGAACGCCGGCCGGTCGGGAACCGGCGCCGCGGTGGTGAACACCAGCCGGAACGACGACCCCCCGGACCCGGGATGCTCGGCCGCGACCAGTTCGGCGGCCCGGCGGGCCTCGCCCTGCGGGACGAAGTCGCCGCCATACCTGCTGCCGCCCAGCGCCGGCAGGGCGATCACGCTGAGGCTGAGCACGCTCCCGGCCAGGACGAGCAGCCGGTGCCGCAGCACGACACGGGCCCAGCGGGCGAGCAGGGCCGAACCACCCGGCGCCGGCGATCCGGCCGGTTCTGCGTGTCTCGGGCCGCGACCGCGGCCGGCGGAGGGCACGGCCCGGCGTCAGGAGATCGCCCGCAGCCCGAGCCGGCCCAGTTGCCAGGCCCGGACCACCGCCTCGGTGCGGGACCGGACGCCGAGCTTGGCCAGGATGTTGGTGAGGTGGTATTCGACGGTCTTGGGCGTCACGTTGAGCCGCTCCGCGATCTCGCGGTTCCGGTAGCCCGCGGCCACGTTCTCCAGGACCTCGATCTCGCGGTCGGTCAGCTCTTCGAGGACCAGGTCGCCGGACTTCGTCGACCACACCCGCCGCCGATCGTTCATGGCTGCGCCACCTCTCCTAGGGACGTACGGGGGCCGTGCAACGACGCCAGCTCGGCCGGAGTCACGGTTCTGAGGCCCGATCCCCAGGCCATGCACCGCTGGTCCTGTCCCAGGGCCAGCGGAGATCCGCGCAGCTTCCGGCCGCGGGTGGTCAGGACGACGACCGCCGTCAGGATCACGACTCCGGTGCCGAGTGGCAGCCACCCCCAGGCGAACCCGGCGGTGGCCAGCAACAGCAGGTTGACCACCGCGATGGCGGCGGCCAGACGCAGCAGGACCGGCCGGACGCGCCGGGGCGCGCCGTGTCCGCGCGGAGCGGACCGGGCCTGCTTCCACGCCGCCAGCAGGGCGACGCTGACGGCGATGAAGTATCCGACGTTGGCGGCGGCCAGCAGCGAGATCGGGACGGCGGTGGTGCGTCCGCGGGAGGCGGCGAGGACCACCAGCAGCAGGGTCACGTTGACGGCCAGGTCGAACCGGAGCGCGTTGGCCGGGACGCCGTGCTTGTTGAGCCGCCCGAGGAATCGCCAGGCCGAGCCGTTGCGCGCCATCTGGAAGAGCGTCCGGGACGAGCTGATCGTCACCGTGTTGAGGCAGAGCAGCAGGGCCAGGACCAGAAGGCCGAGGACCAGAGAGCCGGCCCAGCTGTGGGAGCCGGGGGTGACGGCGGCCAGGGCGATCGCCGGGTCGTCCTGCAGGGCCGGCACGCCGAGGGCGCCCAGCAGGACCAGCGGCACCAGCGCGTACGCGACGACGCTGGCCAGCCCGACCAGGGCGACGGTGTCCGCGGCCTGGCGCCCGTCCCGGTACTCGGTGCCGTAGCTCAGGGCCAGCTCGGCCCCGTAGGCGCTCCAGCCGGCGATGAAGAGCCCGCCGGCCAGCGCGATCACGCCGGATCCGGACGTCCACCCGGCCGGCGGCGCGACCGGACCGAGGTTGCTCCAGTGGAAGCGCCCACCGGCCAGCACGCCGATCAGCAGCGCCACCACGCCCGCCGCGACCAGGGCCGTCAACGCCGCCTGCAGTCGGGCGCCGCGGAGCATGCCGTAGTGGTTGACGGTGACGCTGGCGGCCAGGACCGCCGTCGCCGCCACCAGCGACGTCCAGGCCGGGGCCCCGGGCCAGACCACGTCCCGGAGGTATCCGCCGACGAGGACGCCGTTGATGGCCAGCGCCGGGCTCCAGCCGAACCAGTAGCTCCACTGCCCGATCTGCGCCAGCACCCGGCTGTGCGGGGTCCAGACCCGGGCGCTCAGCACGCCGATACCGCCGGTCTGGTGGGGGAACGCGGCCGCCAGCTCGATGAAGGCCAGTGCCATCAGGAGACCGACCACGGCGGAGACCGGCCAGATGACCAGCGAGGCGCTGCCGGCCAGTCCGGCCACCGGTCCGAGGGACACGAGGACCAGGACCGGGACGCCGGCCGCGACGGCCGAACCGAGCCGGCTGCTGAGGATCACGTCGCTGCCGCTCCGCTGCCGTCAGCCGGCGACGTGCACGGGTGCGGGTGCGGTGTCGAGACCGAGCGGCCGGGGGGTGAGTCCCTCCCGGGCCGCGAGCCGCTCCAGCTCGTCGGCCAGCTCGACCTTGGCGTGGCCGACCGAGTGCTCCCTGATCCCCTCCCGGGCGAACAAGTACGTCTCGGCCAGGCAGGCCAGCGTGCAATGCCGGTCGGGCAGGCGCATCTGCGCGGTGCTGCTCAGGCCGGGGATCACGACCAGACCGCCCTGGCTGATCCGGATGTCCCGCTGCCGGTAGAGGTCGAAGTCCGCGAGCGGGATGTTGAAGGGGTGGGAGAAGTCGATGACCACCGAGCCCGGCCGGGGCATCGAGGGGGTCAGCTGGGCCGTCGTGTCCCCGGTCAGCAGGAGGATCACGTCGGCCTTCCCGACGTCCCGGCGGTCGTCGGAGACGATCGACTTCCCGGCCAGCTCGGGGAGCTCGCGCCACACGCGCTGGACGGTCCGCCCGATGAGCACGAGGTCGATGCCCGACCGCGCCAGCAGCCGGCTGGTGGCCACGCCGACCGAGCCGGTGCAGCCCACGACCGCGACGGTCACCGGTCCGACCGAGCCCAGGGCGGCGATCGCCTCCAGGGCGTTGCGGTGCGCGATCGCCGCCGTGTACGCGTTGCCGGTCGTGATGGTCACGCCCCGCGGGATGTGGGGGAGCAGCTCCGTCCCGCCCCGGGTCGCCGGCGCGGTCAGGGCGCCCAGCCCGATGACCCTGCTGCCCCGCTCGACCGCCAGCGCGGCTCCCTCCGCGACCCCGGCCCGTCCCTTCGGGCGCATCATCTGGTCGGGCATGCAGAGCACCGCGGTCACCTCACCGCGTACGGGCGTGAAGCCCACCCGGACGGTCCCGATCACCGTGGGCGGCAGCGTGCACATCTTCTCGACGAACTCCTCCTCCGTGGCGCTGTGCTCCGAGACGAAGGGTCCGCCCGGCACCGCGTTGAGGTCCTCGACGTCGCGGGGATGGACGAGGAACACGAACCACGGCGGTTCTTCGCTGAGGTAGGCCGGCACAGCCGAGTCCTTTCGACGGGCGCTTGCGGGGGGCCGAGCGACGTGCAGGACGCGGCGGAAGCACCGCGTCCTGCACGCCCTTCCTGGCGCTACTGACCGGGCGGAGCCCGTCAGTGCGCGTTCAGCAGCGGGATGAGCACCATTGCTCCCACCAGCGGGATCTGGACGGACCCGCCGCCGAGGTGCTGCGGCCAGTTGACGAGGAAGGTCGTCTCGTACGCGACGTTCACCGGGCGTCCCTCACGGAGACCGGTCAGGCTGTCCTCCAGACTGGAGGTGATTCGACCGTCTCAACCGCCTTTGGCGCCGGCCCAGAGCGATCCGGGCTGGAAGTCCAGGCAGCCGAGCGCCCGCCAGCCGGAGAAGTCCTCGCTGACCGCACACTCGTCGGTCGCGGTGACCCGGACCGGGCCGAGCAGGCTGAGGTCGTGCTTGCCGCTCATCACCAGGTCGTGGATGCCCGGGAAGACGGCGACCGCGTCGTAGGTGACGCGCAGGTAGCGGCGGTCGAAGTCGATCATGCCCACGTTGCCGCCCCGGGACTCCGGGTCCAGCGTGGTGGCGATCTGCCCCGACTCGATGGACTCCGTCGCGCTCACCGGGAACTCGACGCTCCGGGTCGAGAAGCCGTACAGGCCTGCGACCGCGAAGATGATCTTCTCGGTGGGCGGCAGCTCCGCCCGCCTGGCCTCGATCTCTTCCGGACTGATGGCCGGTTCGTCCGGCACGGTGTCCTTGAGGGTGGTCATCCCTCATCCCCTCCTCTCCGATTGCTTGCGAGAACCGCGTCCACGGAGGACGGGTCGTGGTCGGACGGGCCGGCCTTGCGGGCCCGCACGCTGGTGCTGGCGAAGCCCGCGGACAGGGCCTCCTTGATCCCGAGCCGGGTCAGCAGCGAGCTGAGCCCGGCCGCCTCCGCGTCCGCGGCGGTGTACTCCCGGTCCCGCTCGATCTCGATGTCGAGGAAACCGGCGGCGGTGAGGTGGTCGCGGTACTGCTGCTCCGTCAGCGCCCCGCCCAGGCAGGCCGCCCACGCCGTCAGGTCGTTCTTCAGGGCGGCCGGCACCGGCGTCCGGGTGACGATGTCGGAGATCGCCAGCCGGCCGCCGGGGCGCAACACCCGATGGGCCTCGTGCAGCGCGTTGGACTTGTCCGGCGCCAGGTTCACGACGCAGTTGCTGATGATCACGTCCACCGAGTCGTCCCGCAGCGGGATCGCCTCGAGGTCGCCCCGGCTGAACTCGACGTTCGACGCGCCGACCTTCTCCGCGTTGGTACGGGCGAGGTCGAGCATCTCCTCGGACATGTCCAGGCCGACGACCCGGCCGGTCGGACCCACCCGGGCCGCGGCCACGCAGACGTCCATCCCACCGCCGGAACCGAGGTCGAGGACGACCTCGCCGGCCTTCAGGTCGGCGCGGGCCAGCGGGTTGCCACAGCCCAGCGAGGCGATGAGGGCTTCGGCCGGCAGGGCCTGCAGCTCCTCCTCCGGGTAGAGGACCGTGCAGCTCACGTCGGCCGGCAGCCCGGGGCTGCAGCAGCCGCCCTGGGAGCCGGACATGACCTCCAGCGCGTGGCCGGAGTAGTGCCGCTGCACCTCGTCCCGGATGGCGGCGTCGCCGGCGGTCAGGCCGACGGTGGACGGTCCGCAGCCGCAGCCGGCCGCCGTCTGCACCGGCGCGGGACCGGCGACGGGGGCCGCCGTCGAGGCGCCGGCCGAGGCGACGGTCGCCGCCGGCTCGCACCCGCAGCCCGCGGCGGCCGAGATCTTCGACTCGACCTTCGCGACCCAGCGACGCGGCAGCACCGACTCCACCCTCGCGACCCAGCGGGTCGGCCCCAGCCGGCTCACGGCCCGGGCCATGGCGCTGCGGGACCAGCAGCTCCAGAGGTACTTGAAGCGGCTCCACCGGAACCGGCCCTCGCGGTGGGTGACGTCCATCGTCCGCCGGCCCTGCTGCTCCCACTCCGGGGCCATCGCGCGGCAACCCGGGCAGTCGACCTGGCAGGCCTCGCTGCAGTCCGGTGAGCAGACCAGCCGCCAGAACCATGTCAAGCTCGCCATTGCATTCCTCTCGTCGCGAGCGCACAGAGTGCGGGCCGACCGGCCCTCTCGATAATGGCAATCCAGCCTGACCCGAAAGCCGGCGCGGACCCGCCTAGTGCGGTGGCCGCTGTTCGAGATAACCGAGTTCTACGTGCGTCTCCCGGGCGCCGTCAAGGCCGGCCGGCCCGACGCATAAGGTCCGGCCGTACGTCGGATAGGCGGCGCCGGGACCGGATCGATCGGCTGGACTTCTGAATGGATGCGACCCGGCTTATACGTTGTCAATGGGAGAGATCCGAACCTAGGATCCCCCTCGTCGCACCAGCCAACCACTTTCGGTCAGTAATGGCGATGTGGAATGCATGCAGACCGGCACTGGGAGCCCGTCGCATGCCCGGCCCGGGGACGAGGCGACGCGATCGCGCTGCAGACCTGTCGTAGATCAGGAGCACCGATGGACATGCGCAGTCAGGATGAACGGGCGTTCCGAGTCGACCTCCACCACCTCGAGCGCTACCGGTTCACATCGCAGGCCAGTGAGGACGGGCGGGAGCACGGGCGCCCGTTCGAGTCCGACGAGCCCGACCCCGTGGGCGATGCGTCGGCGCCGGCGACGCCGGCACTGCTGGGCGCCGCGGTCGGCCACTGCCTGTCGGCCAGCCTGCTGGAGGCCCTCCGCCACGCCCACGTCCCGGTACGGACCTGCGACACCGAGGTCACCGCCATGGTCCGGCCGAACGCGGACGGGCTGCCCCGCATCGACCACGTCGACGTGGTCATCCGGCCGGTGCTGGAGGCCGATTCGCCGCGGACGGGCCGCTGCGAGGAGGTGTTCGAGCGTCACTGCACGGTGACGTCGTCGGTCCGGACCGGGATCGACATCCGGGTGCGGGTCGACTGGGACGTCGCCGGCGAGGGGACCGACGGTGCCGACGGTGCCGGCAGCACGCCGGTCCCGGCGTCCGTCGCGCACGAGTGACAGGTGTCCGCCTTCGCCGTCTACGTGGCCGCCACGGTCGTGCTCTGGGCCACCAGCGCGGCCATGGCGCTGGTGCTGGCGGTGCTGCTGGCCGCGGGCGGGCGTAGTCCCCGGCGCCCCGTGCGGATCGTGGCCGGGTCACTGACCACGCTCACCCGCGGTGTGCCCACCAGCCTGCTCGTGATCGCCGCCGGCACGTTCGCCATGGGCACCCCGCCGCCCGGCTGGCTGCCCAACCCGTTCCCCGGTACGCCGGACGGGATGGTCGTGGTGGCCTGGTCCATCGTCGCCGCCCTGGCGTTCGGGTCGGCCGGGCACCTCGGGGTCATCCTGCGGTCGGCGTACGAGTCGCTCGGCGAACACTGGCACGAGCAGGTCCGGACCATGGGCTCGTCCACCCGCATGACGCTCGCGCTGGTCGTCCGCGAGGTGATCCCGGCCGGTCTCCCGCCCGTCGGCGCCCGCCTGGTGCACCACCTCCACAACACCGCCTTCGCCGCCCTCTTCCCCGTCGCCGACCTGTTCGGCTGGGTGCAGCTGCAGGCCAACACGACCTTCGAGGTGACGCACTACGCGGTCGTCGGCGCGCTCGGATACGTCGTCCTCAGCGGAGCCATCTGGGGCGCCTGCCGGCTGATCGAGGCCAGGGTCGCCGGCGACCGGCGGGTCCGGCGGCGCCCTCCGGCGGTCGCGGCCGTGGCGGTCCCGCGGTGATCGCCAACCTCATCCTCGGGCTGCCCGACCAGCGGCCCGGCGGCCTGGTGCTGACGCTGATCGTCGCCGTCGGCTCGGGCGCGACCGCGGCACTCCTCGGCATCGCGTACGCGTCGGCGTGCGTCCGGTTGCCCAGGACGAGCCTGCTGCTGCAGGCCGCGCTGGCGATCCTGCGCGGCGTGCCCCTGCTCCTGCTCATCTTCGTCCTGGGCCAGACCACCAGGTTGACCCTGCCCGCGGCCGGGTTTCTGGCGCTGGTGCTCTACTCGGTCTCCCACATCGGCGAGACGTTCCGCTCCTTCCTGGCCCGCTACCCCGCGCCGATGACCGACCAGGCCCGGCTCCTGGGCATCGGCCCGGTCCGGGAGTGGCTGACGTTCCGCCTGCCGTGGACGTTCCGGCGCTCCCTCGACGCGCTCGCCACTCACTGGATCTCCCTGCTCAAGGACACCGGAGCACTGGTGGTCCTCGGCATCGGCGAGCTGACCACCGTGACCAAGGTCCTCAGCGAGCGAGGCAGTCTCGCCGAGTGGAGGACCGTCGTCCTGACCGCCGGCCTGCTCTATCTGGTGACGGCCGTCCTCCTCATCCGGGCCCTCGCTGCCCTGCGGGCCCGCTACGCACTGAAAGACGTGATGTCGTCGTGACCACCTCCGCGTCAACCCACCGACCGCTGCGCAGGCTGCTCGCCGTCCTGACGGCATTGCTGGCCGCCGTGGCCCTGGCCGGATGCGCCCAGTCCGCCAATTCGGCGACGACCACGTCGAGCCGGTCGCTGCTCGACCAGGTCAAGGAAAAGGGCGTCCTCAAGGTCGGAATCAGGGCCGACAATCCACCGCACAGCTTCATCGACCCGTCCGGGAGATGGGTGGGTTTCGACGTCGACATCGCTAATGCGATCGCCAAGGACTGGGGCGTGCGGCTGGAACCGGTGAAGGTCGACGAGTTGACCCGCATCAGTTTCCTGGACAATGGCCGGATCGATCTCGCCGTCGCCAGCATGAGCAAGACGAGAAAACGCGCGGAGAAGGTCGACTTCTCCCAGACGTACTTCTTCTCGAGTCAGAGTTTCCTGGTCCGCAGCGGTCAGGTCGCCTCCTTCGACCAGCTGGTCGGCAAGCGGGTCGGGGCCAGCCGGGGCAGCAGCAGCATCGGCAACTGGACGACCTGGCTGAGCGGCCACGGGCACGCCGGCACGCCGGACATCATCCAGTTCGGCGACAAGCAGGCCGCGGCCGCGGCGGTCAAGCAGGGCTCGATCGCCGGCTGGGCCGAGGACTACGAGGTGCTGGCGGCGTACGCGAAGAAGACGCCGGGTCTGTCGGTCCTCAACGACGCCGGCGGGATCGGGGTCAAGCGGGACGGCATCGCCATGCACAAGAACGACTCCGCGCTGCGGCTCGCCGTCGACCTGGCGCTGCAGGACATCCAGCGGTCGGGCGACTACGACAAGATCTACGACACATGGTTCGGTGCGAGCTCGGCCACTCCGGTGCCGCGCCAGGGCCAGATCGAGGTGTGGCCCAATGGATAGCGAGTGCACCAGCGTCCGTTGTTGCGACCTGGAGGTCTGCATCGGTCGGACCCGGGTGATCCGCAACGTGTCCTTCGACTGCTGTCCCGGTGAGTGGGTGGTGCTCAGCGGACGCAGCGGCGCGGGCAAGTCCACGCTGCTGCGCGCGGTCAACGGGCTCTGCCCGCCCTCGGCCGGCCGGGTCTGGGCCCTCGGTACCAGGATCCCCGGCCGCGACACCCGCGCGGCGCGCCGGGTCTGGAGATCGACCGGCACCGTCCAGCAGGAGCTCGCCCTCTTCGAGTCCTGGTCCGCGCTGGGCAACGTCGAGATGGGCCTGCGGGCCACCGGCCGGGACAAGCGGACGGCCCGGGGCGAGGCGCGGGACTGGCTGGTGCGCTTCGGGCTCGGCGACAAGATCTGGGAGCGCCCGGACGACCTGTCGGGCGGCGAGCGCCAGCGGGTGGCGCTGGCGCGCGCCCTCGCCCCCCGTCCCCAGCTGCTCCTGCTGGACGAGCCGACCTCCCAGCTCGACGACGGGTCGGCCAAGATCGTGCTGCAGGCGGTCAAGGAGCTGGTCGAAGGCGGCGCGACGGTCATCATGTCGAGCCACCGCGAGCGGGAGATCGACTCGTTCGCCACGTGCCGGATCGTGCTCGACCAGGGCAGCGTGGCCAGCACCTGCTGGTGACCGGGGCCGGACGCTCGGCGCTAACCCGCCGAGCGTTCCGGCCTGTCGTCGACAGCACGGGGACGACCGGCCAGCGCGGACGCGGACGACGCCAGCGCCGGCCAGAAGGCCTCCACGGTCGACCCGGCCGGCGTCGGGCGCCGGACCGCGCAGATCGCCCGGGTCCGGGCCGGCACCGGCAGCCGCGCCAGCGCCCCGCTCCGCAGCTCGGCGTCGACGGCGATCCGCGGGACGGAGGCGAAGCCGAGCCCCTCCACCAGAGCGCGCCGGACGGCTTCCAAGCTGGTCATCAGCAAGCGCGAGACGTCGTCGTAGCCGGCGCCCAGCAGCTCGGCGCCGACCATCTCGGTCGCCGAGCCCGGCTCCCAGACCAGGTATTTCATGCCGCGCAGGTCGCCGCGGCGGATCTCCGCCACATCCTGCAGCGGATGATCCGGGTGCGCGACCAGCACGACCTCGTCCTTGGCCACCGCGGTGTGCTGCAGGCTGAGCTCCGGCAGGGGTGCGTCGACGAGCCCGCAGTCCAACTGCCCGGACGCGACGTGCATGCACACCTCTTCGGTGTTCGCCATGACGACGTCGAGACTGATGTCCGGATGCCGGGCCGCGAAGGCTGCCAGCGTCCCGGAGAGGTAGTAGTTGCCGGTGACCTGGGTCGCGCCGATGGTCAGCGATCCCTGCTCCAGGCCCCGGACCGAACGCGCGACCTGCTCCAGGTTCTCCAGCGACCGCATGACCAGCAGGCAGGCGGCTGCGACCTCGAGGCCCTCGTCGGTGAGCTGGATGTTGCGTCCGACCCGCTGGAACAGGCGCAGATCGAGCGCTCGCTCCAGCTGGTGGATCTGCTGGGTCACCGCGGGCTGGCTGAGCCGGAGGGCCTTGGCCGCGTCGGTGACGTGTTCGCGTGACGCCACAGCCAGAAACGTGCGGATCTGGTCGATCGAGCACGGGGGCTTGATGTAGGAGTCGGTCGCCAGCGGCACCAGATCGATGTCTCCGGTCCCGGTGTCACCCTCCGGAAGGCCGGTCGGGCACGGGCCGGATGCGAATCTCGTGCGGACGAACCTGCCCGACTCCCCGGAAGGTCTGCCAGTAGGCACGAGTGCTCCGTCCTGAACAGAATGATCACATCTGACCGCGCTTCGCCCGGCGATCCCATTCGGCCGCAAACTGCATGCTTGGGCGATTGCTATGACTAGTATCACTTCCTATCGGGTGATCTTCAAGGCAATGGCGATGAGCAGGTCAAATAGGGGCTGTTCGGGCCAAGGGTCTTACATCCCGTCGCGGGAGCCCGCCGGCTTCGAATAGGGCGGCGTACCGGGGTCGCCACGGCGCTGCGGCGACCCGATTGGAATGGTGATGTGCGAATACGGTCACCGGGGACCTCTTGACATGAGGCGCTCGGCCCAGTGAAGCTGAGCGCTCAGTACGGCCAGGTGACGTATCTGTCCTGGTTCTGATGGACGCCGGTTCGGGCGCGGCGGTCTCCGCACGGCGAGTACCTGACGAATCCTCAGCGAGGAGGAGATCCGCGGCACCCCGGCACCGGGTCACGCGGGGACGGCGTCGGCCGGGACGTCAGAGGGCATGCCGCCGGTGACGGCGAGCACCTCGCGCGCGGCTTGGCCGGTGCGCGAGGGGCCGTACCCGGGCCGACCGCCACCATTCGTGCCGGGTCGACCGGCGGCCCGGCACCCCCGAACGTGCCGGGCCGCCCCGGGCCGGCTCCCGGCCCGGCGTGGGTCCGGTCGAGGATCCCTGGTCGGCACCCGGCCGGAAAGCCGGTCCGGCTCACGAGCTGGCGGCCCCGGCATGACGCGGACGTCACCCCGCGCACCGTCCACATCGGACGCCGGCTGGGCCGTCAGTCCTCGGGGCGGGCGCCGAGGGTGAGGCGGACCTGCTGGGTCAGCGTGATGCGCCCGTCCGGCCCGCGGGCGGCGTCCAGGCGTTGCGACGCCGCGGCCATGACAGCGTCCCGGTCGGACTCGGGTACGGACTCCCACATCGCCCGCTGCCCGTGCGACCAGGACCAGGCCCGCCACTGGGCCGGGTCGTCGAAGGTCACCGGGACGTCCAGGCCGGCCGTCCGGACGCCGCTGAACCCGGCCGCGGTGAGCAGCTCCTCCACCCCGCGGTCACTGGCGAACGGCCCGGACCCGCCGCTGGTGCGGGCGTCCAGCAGGTGCGGCGGCAGGTACGGCCGGAAGACCGAGTCCAGGTCCACCCAGGCCGGGTCCCGGGAGCCGAAGGTCGAGATGCCGAGCCGGCCGCCGGGCACCAGCAGCTCCCGCCAGGACCGCAGGGCCGCGCCCGGATCGGGCAGGAAGAAGATCACCAGCGACGACACCGCCAGGTCGTACGAGGCCGGGGGCAGGTCGGGCGCGCCGGCGTCCATGACGTGCAGGTCGACCGTGCTCAGCCCGCGGGCGCGGACGTCGGCGGCGGTGCGCGCCACCATCTCGGCCGACAGGTCGATGCCGGTCACCCGGCCGGCCGGCCCGACCGCCTCGGCCAGTGGGAACAGCACCGCGCCGCGTCCGCAGCCCAGGTCCAAGGCGCGCTCGCCGGCGGCCGGCGCGACCGCGCGGACCAGGGCGGCGCCGATCGGGGCGAACCACGGCACCCCGACGTTCTCGTACGACGCCGCGACCCGGTCGAACAGGGCGGCGACACCGGCTTTGCGCTGAGCGGCTTCGGAGGGATCCACGTACCGATCTTGTCCGGTCCGGGCCGCGTTGTCAGCGACCCGCTCGGCCGGCGGGCCGCGCCGGTGTTCCACCGTGCCGTGCCGTCACACCTGCCTGCGGGACCGCTTCTCCACCGGCCACCTTCCCGGCACCGCGTCCTGACCGGCGACCCCCCGGAGCTGCGCCGGATCGCCGACGCCGAGCAGGGTCCGGGTCACGGCCTGGGTCGAGTCCAGCAGGTCGTCCAGGGCCCGGGTCAGGTGCACCCCGGTCACGGCGCCGCCGGCGTCGGCAGCCGGGTCGGTCAGGGACTCCAGCACGCTGCGCCGCAGCAGCTCCTTCACGAAGGACGCGGTCACCCCGTCGGTCCGCTCCACCGCCGTACGGATGTCGTCCCCGCTCAGCGCGAGCGGAACGTCCCGGCCGTAGAGCGCCAGCAGCCGCTCGCGCGCCGACCCGTCCGGCAGCCCGATCTCGACCGCGACGTCGACCCGCCCGGGCCGGGCCGCCAGCGCCGGTTCCAGCAGGTCGGCGCGGTTGGTCGTGAGCAGGAAGAGCAGGTCGGCGTCCGGGCTGCCGCCGTCCATCGCGTCGAGCAGGTCGAACAGCACCGGGCTGGAGGCCGGCCCGTGCGAGCGTTCCTCGGCGACGAGGTCCACGTCCTCCAGCACCACCGCGGCGGGATGCAGGTCCCGGGCCAGGGCCGCGACCGGGCCGACGGCCATCAGGGAGCGGCCGGTGAGAACCAGCCTGGTGTAGCCGGTCATCCGGCCGAGCAGGTAGCGGACGGTGTGGGTCTTGCCGGTGCCGGGCGGGCCGTACAGCAGCAGGCCCCGCTTGAGGTGCTGGCCGGCCGCGACCAGGGCCGCGCGGTGGTCGGCCACGTCCAGCGCGTGCCGCTCGATCCGGCCGAGCACCCGGTCCGGCAGCACCACGTCGGCCCGGTCCAGGTCCGGCGGGCGCACGAAGGTCAGGCTGACCCCGCCCATCGGGGTCAGGGCGGCCTCGAGCAGGTGCCCGCGGTAGACGTTCAAGTCGGCCCGCAGCCGGTCCAGCTCGGACAGCAGCTCCTGCGCGACCGGTACGGGCAGGCCGGCCACCTCCAGCAGCAGCTGGTGCTGGTGCTCGGCCGGGCCCTGCACCATCACGACGTACCGGCCGCGGTCGTCGGTGACGACCAGCAGGGCGACCCGGAGGCAGGCCAGGGTGGAGTCGGGTCCGTTGGGCAGGTCGACCAGCGCGGGCGCGCTCAGCCACAGCGGCGGCAGCGCCTCGCCGGTCACCAGCTGCTGCAGCTGCACGCTGCCGAAGTGCGGCGGCAGGGTGACGCCGTGGACCTCGACCGTACGGCCCGGTGCCGCCGACCACGCGTTCAGGGCGGTCTGCAGGTTCACGTGCTCGAACGGCGCCAGCTCCCGGGTCACCACCGACTGCCGGGTGCCGTCCGGCCCCAGCACGCCCTGCACGAGCGCCACGACCTCGCCGCCCGCATCGGCCCCGCCGGCCGTGGAGTGCACCCACTCCATGAAGCGGCGGAACACCGCCGCGAACTCCTGCACCTCCGGGTCGGCGCGATCCGCCATGCCGCCACCTCGCTCAGTCAGGGCGGCCCAGCCGGGCCGTGGCCGGGCCGGAGCCTAGCCCGGGGCACCTACGGCCGGCTCCGGCTTCCGGTGCTGAGTGCCCTGCTGGTCGAGGGCACGCCCGCGCCGTGTGACGCATCGCATGGTGCTTGCTGGCCGCTTGCTCTTGCAAGCGCGAGGACCGGTCGGCACAGTGGAGGACATGACTGAGACGTCGACCTCCAAGATCCAGGCTCAGCTGCGGATCCTGCTGCAGCTGACCAACACCGAGGCGCAGGTCGCGCAGGTCCGGACCGCCCAGGCCCGTACGGACGCCGTGCGCCGTGAACTCACCGAGAACGGGCAGAACGCCGAGGAGCGGGCCCGCCTGATCAGCACCGCCATCCGGGAGCTGGGCGGCTACCAGGACGTCGTCACCCCGGCCATGGGCCGTATCGCCGCGCTGGTGAAGACCCCGCTGGAGCAGATCGAGCCGCTGTCCGAGGCGCTGCTGCAGGACCTGCAGCTGGAGCACCAGCTGCTCGACCGCGCCCGCTACCTGCTGGTGCTGGCCAAGGCGGCCGACCTGCCGCGGATCACCGCGCTGGCCGAGCGGCTGATCGAGGCCCACAGCGCGACCGTCGACTGGCTGACCACCGTGCTGGCCGAGGAGGCGCTGGGCGGACCGGCCGCGCTGGCCCCGACGCCGCTGCAGCGGGTCGCCAACGTGGCCACCCGGGCCGCGGTCCTGCCCAACCGGCTCGCCGTGCAGAGCGTCAACCGGTCCGTGCACACCGTGCAGCGCACCGCCGAGCAGGCCCGGACCCGGATCGCGGACCTCGGCGGGAAGGCGGCCGGTCTCGCCGGCGGCGCCCGCGAGGTGCTCACCTCCGGCCGCAACGCCTCCCTGGAGCGGGCCGAGCGCGTCGCCCGCCGCGGCGGCGACCGCCGGACCGCCGAGGCGGTGCACGAGACCCGCACCGAGACCGGGGCCCTGCGGGCCGACGAGCTGCCGATCAAGGGCTACGACAACCTCACCACCAGCGCCGCCGTCGCTCAGATCAAGAAGCTGACCGAGGTCGAGGACGTCCGCGCGATCATGGCGTACGAGGAGGCGCACAAGGGGCGCAGCGGCGTGGCCTCGGCCGCGCAGACCCGCATCGCCGCCATCGCCAAGGATGTCGCCGGGGTCTGACCCGGCTCCGCACGACCAGGAGGGCCGGCGCCCGCGGGCGCCGGCCCTCCGCCGTGTCTCGACCCGGCCGCGTCAGGCCGGCTTGCGGCGCCAGGCGGCGGCCATCAGGGGCCACAGCATGACCCGGTCGGGGGCGCCGCCGGCGTCGCGGCGCAGCGCCGCCAGCGTCTCCTCGGCCTGCCGCTCGGTGGTGATCCCGCGCGCGTACGCGGCCGGCAGCAGGCTGCGCAGGGTGTGCTCCAGCATCCCGTGCCCGGCCGGGAACGGCTCGATCCGCCCGGCCACGTCGGTGTCGTCCGGGGTGCCGGCGCCGGCCTCGGCGAACAGCAGCGGCAGCCGCAGGCCGGCCCGGACGTCGCATCCCAGCGCCTCGAACGTCGCGACGATCAGCCGCTTCGTCTCCGTGGCGCCGGCCGCGCCCGGCACCGCGTCCGCCGGCCCGAGGTCGTAGTCCTGCACGACGAGGTGCCCGCCGGGCCGGACCGCGTCCCAGAGCCGGGCCAGCACGGCGACCCGCTGCGGCAGGTGGAACAGCAGCAGCCGGGCGAACACCAGGTCGTACGGGCCGCCCGGGACCGGCGCGTCGTCGGTGAGGTCGGCCGGGACGAACCGGCACTGCCGCAGGCCCTCCGCGTGCAGGCCGGCCTCGACCACGGTCCCCAGCGCGGCGTCCACGTCGATGCCGGTCACCGTCCCGCCGGGGCCGACCCGGCGGGCCAGCAGCCGCATCGTCTCGCCCGGACCGCACCCGGCGTCCAGGCAGGACCCCCCGGCCGCCGGCCCGACCCGGTCGAGCACCCGGGCCGTGGCCGGCTCCCACATGCGGGCCTGGGCCCGCAGCCGTTCGTACTCGCGCGGGGTCCGCTCCAGCGCGTACTCGGCGACATCCTGGGCGGTCATCTCAGCCCTTCAGGACGTTCTTGCTCAGCGTGTCCTTGACCGTGGGGTCCGGGTCGCTGTGCCCCTCGAGGATGTGGCGGATCGAGCCGTCCCAGGCGTTGATCGACGCCCGGACCAGGTTGACCGGGCCGCCGCTGGGCGGGCCGGCCTGGAAGTGGAAGTGCCCGTCCGGCGGGTCCACCCAGTCGCCGTCGGCCATGTGCGCGGGCAGCACGTCGATCGGGGTGCTGACCAGGGACGGGTTGAAGGCCGCGCCGCCGTGCAGCTTGACGCCGTCGGCCCCGGCCGCGGCTTCGATGAGCAGGGTCAGGCCGAGGATCTCGAGCGGGCCGGAGTTGTGCACGTGCACCTTGAAGGTGACGTCCTCGCGCTCGTTGATCCCGGTCTCGGGGCCGGGCGGGTCGACGTCGTAGATCTCGACCGTGAGGTGCTCCTGCGGGTAGGTCTCGACCGCCTCCACCAGGTCGGCCAGGACGGTGTTGGTGGTCGGGACGGTCGGTGTGCTGGTCAGCAGCGTGCTGGTCATGTGCGGGTCCCCCTCGTCGGACCGGCCGGATGCCGGCGAGTCCAGTTCCGCACGGTGGGGACGGCACCGGCGAGCGGGAAAACCCCACACTTCGGCGCCACGGTTGTGCCAGCCTGGGGTGGGGGTTGGGCAAGGAGGTGCCGGGTGGAGGCGTCAGCGACCCGGCCCGGCTGCGGCCCGGTGTTCGGCCGGGTCGCCGAGCGGGCCGCCGTGGAGGCGTTCCTCGATGCCGCCGCGCTCGGGCCGGCCACGCTCGTCGTCCGCGGCGAGGCCGGCATCGGCAAGAGCACGCTGTGGCGGTACGCGCTGGCCGCGGCGGCCGACCGCGGCTTCGCCGTCTTCTCGGTCCGGGCCGTCCCGGCGCCGCGCGCGGAGCAGGTCGGCCTGGAGGACCTGTTCGGCCCGGACGACGGCCCCGGCGCGGGCCCGGAGCACGCGGCCGTGCCGTCCTTCGACCGCGGCCGCCGGGTCCGCGAGCTGCTCCGGCGGCGGTCGGCGCCGGGACCGGTGCTCGTCGGCGTGGACGACCAGCAGTGGCTCGACGCCGACAGCGCGAACGCGCTCCGGTTCGCCGTCGACCGGCTCGCCGCGGAGCGGGTCGGCGTGATCGTGACGACCGGGCCGGCCGACGCGGTCGTCGTGCTCGACGGGCGGCACGCGACCCAGGTCGAGCTGGGCCCGCTGCCGGTGGACGTGCTGCGCCAGGTGCTGTCCCGGTCGCTGCCGACCGTCAGCCGGCCCGAGCTGGTCCGCGCGCACGCGGCGTCGGACGGCAACCCGACCGCGGCGCTGCAGCTCATCCGGTCCTGGGCGCGCGAACGCCAGGGGGCCCCGGCCGTCACCGACGACCACGTCCTGACCCAGCAGATCCGGGACCTGCCGGCCGACGTGGCCGCGGTGGTCCGGGCCCTGGCCGTGGCCGGCCCGTCGCCGCTGGGGCTGATCGCGGCCGCGGCGGACGTCGCCGATCTGGACCGGGCCGTCCGCGCGGCCGTGGCCGCGGGCCTGATCCGGATGGGCGACGACCTGACCGTGCGCTTCACCCACACCCTGTACGCGAACACCGTCCGCGCCGGCCTCGACCCCCTCGACCGGGCCGCGATCTCGGGACGGCTGGCCCGCGTGGTGACGGCGCCCGCGGTCGCCGCGCGGCACCTGGCCGCGGCGACCCTGCTGCCGGACGAGGATGTCGCCGACCGGCTGGAGCAGGCTGCGCAGCGGTGCGCCCGGCAGGGCGAGCCGGACGAGGCGGCCGAGCTGGCCGCGCACAGCGCCCGGCTGACCCCGCCGGACCGGGCCGACGCCGCCGCCCGCCGCGGGCTGCGCGAGGTCGAATACCGGGCCGCGGCCGGGGAGACGGCCCGGGCCATGGCGCTGGCCGACCGGCTGGTGGCCCGGCTCGGTCCGGGCCGGCAGCGGGCCGAAGCCCTGACGCTGCGGGTGTTCCTGGACTTCGCCGACAGCGAGCGGGTCCTGCGGGAGGCGCTGGACGACGTCGCCGGCGACCCGGCGTTCCGGGCCCGGACGCTGGACCTGCTCGGCTGGCAGCTCGGCCTCTACCGCGGCCGGCTGGCGTCCGGGATCGCCGCCTCCACCACCGCCCTGGCGCTGGCCCGCGAGCTCGGCGACGCGGAGACCGGATGCGTGGCCGCGGCGACCCTGGGCGCCGAGCTGACCCTGCACGGGAAGCCGGACGAGGGGCTGCTCGACCACGCCGTCGGCCGCGCCGCCGGGCTGCGGCCGTTCCCGCTGGGCCGGTGGCCGCGGGTGTTCCGGGCCCGGACGTGGCTGTGGGCCGGCCGGCTGGACGCGGCCCGGCGCGAGTTCCAACTGCTGCAGCGGGAGGCGGTCGCACTCGGCTCGGAGTTCCAGCGGCCGTACCGGCTGGTCGACCTGGCCCTGGTCGCGGTGTGCGCGGGCGATCTCGACGACGCCGTCCGGCACGCCGAGGACGGCCTGGCCGCCGCCCGCGACGCCGGCAACGAGCACGCCGTCATCTGGCTGGCCCACCCGCTCGGACTGGCCGCGGCGCTGCGCGGCGACGCCGGCCGGGCCGAGCCGGCGGCCCGGCTGCTGGTCGACTGGGGCGAGACCAACGAGGAACTGCCCCGACTCACCATGGCCGACGAGATCCGCGCCGCCCTCGCCGCCGCCACCGGTGACTGGGCCGGGGCCCTGCGGCACGCCACCGCGATGGCCGATCGGCTGGACGCGATGGGCTACGCGCACCCCGGCGCCCGTCCCGCCCTGCCGCGGGCGATCGAGGCCGCCGCCGTGCTCGGTGACCGGGACCGGTGCGCGGGGCTCACCGACCGGCTCCGGGTCCAGGCCGGGGCGCTGCGGCTGCCGCTGGTGGACGCGCAGCTGGCCGCGGCGTACGGGCAGCTGGCGCTGCTGGACGCCGACCGCGACCGCGCGGTCGCCTGCCTGGAGACGGCCGTGGCCGGGTTCGGGCAGGCGGGCTACCGGTTCGACGGGGCCCGGGCCGGCCTGGCCCTGGCCCGCGCGTGCCTGCGCTCCGGCCGGCGGGCCCGGGCCCGGGAGGCGGCGCGGGCGGCCCGGTCGGTGTTCGCCGGGGCGGCCGCGCCGGGCTGGGTGGCGATGGCCGACGAGCTGCTGCGGCGGGCCGGCGCGAGCGGGGCCGAGGAGACCCTGACCCGCACCGAGGACCGGATCTGCGCGCTGGTCGCCGGGGGCCGGAGCAACCGGGAGATCGCGGCCGAGCTGTTCGTCAGCGTGTCCACTGTGGAGGCCCACCTCACCCGCGTCTACCGCAAGCTCGGCCTGCGCCGCCGGACCGAGCTGAGCAGCTGGTACGGCACCCACGGCGTCCGATCGTCGCAGTGATCGGCTGGACCCCGCCCGCCCGCCGCCGATCGCGGCCACTCGCTCACCATCGACGCCGGGTGGCGGATGGTGGCAGAGTCCTGCCTGTCCTGGCTCGACGCGCAGGAGCTCTGACCCGTACGACCCGGCTGTGGCGGAGGAGCGCGCGATGGACCTGGAGCTGACCGGAAAGGTGGCCGTGGTGACCGGGGCCGGCAAGGGCATCGGGCTGGCGGTCGCGCGGGCGCTGGCGGCCGAGGGCGCGCACGTGGTGGCCGGGTCCCGGACGGTCACGCCCGAGCTGGCCGCGGTCGCCGACGCGGTCGCGGTCGATCTGTCCACTTCGGACGGACCGGCCGAGCTCGTGGCCCGGGCCGGGGACCGGGTCGACGTTCTGGTCAACAACGTCGGCATCGCCCCGCCGCGGCCGGACGGGTTCCTGGCCGTCACCGACGAGATGTGGCAGGCGACCTGGAACCTCAACCTGATGGCGGCGGTCCGGACGATCCGGGCCGCGCTGCCGCCGATGCTGGCGGCCGGCGGGGGCGCGATCGTCAACGTCGCCTCGGTCAACGCGCGGTTGCCCGACCCGCTGGTCATCGACTACTCCGCGGCCAAGGCCGCGCTGGTCAACGTGGCCAAGTCGCTGTCGAAGGAGTTCGGGGGGCGGGGGATCCGGGTCAACAACGTCGACCCGGGCCCGGTGGCGACCGACCTGTGGCTCGGCCCGGACGGGGTCGCGGCCCGGGTCGGCGCCGCCAGCGGGCAGCGCCCGGAGGACGTGGCCGCCGGGGCCGCGGCCGGGATGGTGACCGGCCGGTTCACCAGCCCGCAGGAGGTCGCCGACCTGGTGCTGTTCCTGGCCAGCGTGCGGTCCGGCAACGTCACCGGCTCCGACTACGCCATCGACGGGGGCCTGGTCACCACCATCTGACCCGCCGCC
>DATDKW010000355.1:0-3550 GCA_036519715.1 Mycobacteriales bacterium | reverse complement strand
CAGCTTCAGCGGCTTGCCCAGCCCGGTGCCGCCGTGGGCCTCGTCCAGCGGGAGGGTGAAGTGCTTCCCCCGGTACGAGAGCTTCTCCCGGCGCCAGACCTGGCGGCAGATCTCCACCACCTCGCGGGTCCGCCCCAGCGGGGCGGTGTAGGGCACCCCGTGGAAGCCCTCGATCACCTGCGGTCCGGACGCGCCCAGGCCGAGGGTGAACCGGCCGCCGGAGACGTAGTCGAGCCCGGCCGCGGTCATCCCCAGCAGCGCCGGGGTGCGCGAGTAGACATTGAGGATGTCGGCGCCGATTTCCAGCGTGGTCGTCCGGGCGGCCACGAAGCCGAGCTGGGAGACCGAGTCGAATGAGTAGGCCTCCGGGAGGAAGACGATGTCCAGCCCGGCGGCCTCGTAGTCGCCCAGCTCGTCGACGGTCTCGGTGAACCCGCCGCTGTAGGCGATCGGCATCCCGACGCGCATTGCTGGACTCCCTTGTCCGGGGAACGTGAGTGCACCCTACTGGCCGGTAGCGCCGTACAGGTCGAGGGCCTCGGCGCCGAACAGCATCGCGCCCGCGACCTGCATGTGGGTGCGCCAGTGGCGCTCGGCGCCGTAGCCGTCGCCGGCCTCCACGAAGTCGGTCAGCTGGGCGTACGAGCGGACCGCCCGGGCCATGGCCGTGACGGTGTCCGGGCGCCGGGCCACGGCCGCCGCGGCGTGGGTGGCCGCGACCTCGCGCAGCACCCCAGCCGCGACCGCCAGCGCCCGGTTGCCGCACAGCTCCACGATGAGGTCGTGGAAGCGGGCCGATGCCCGCAGCCACTCGTCCGCGGACGGGCCGCCGGCCACCAGGGTCCGCAGCAGCCGCAGGTGGGTGCGCAGGATCCGGACCTCGTCCGGGCCGCCGCGCAGGGCCAGCATCCGGGCCGCGGTCGGCTCGATCGCCATCCGGGCCTCGTACACCTCGCCGATGGTGGTCCCGCTGACCTGCAACAGGCTGCCCACGTGGCGGGCGGCGACGGACCGGTCCGGACTGACGATCTGGGCCCCGCCGCGGGCGCCGCGCCGGACCGACAGCAGCGACTCCGCCTCCAGGATCCGGAACGCCTCCCGCAGCGTCGGCCGGGACACCCCGAACTGCTGCTGCAGCTCGGCCTCCGGCGGCAGCCGGCTGCCGGTGCTCAGCTCGCCCCGCACGATCCGTCCCCGCAGCCGGGCCGCGATGACCTCGGCCGTCTTCGGCGGCCGGGGGAGGGCGGCGTCCGGCACTAGAGCCGCTCGAGGACGGTGGCGTTGGCCAGCCCGCCGCCCTCGCACATGGTCTGCAGGCCGTAGCGGATGTCGTCGTCGACCAGGTGGTGGACCAGCGTGGTCATCAGCCGGGCGCCGGACGCGCCGAGCGGGTGGCCGATGGCGATCGCGCCGCCGTGCACGTTGAGCCGGGCCGGGTCGGCACCGGTCTCGGCCAGCCAGGCCAGCGGCACCGGCGCGAACGCCTCGTTGACCTCGAACGCGCCGATGTCGCCGATCGACAGGCCGGAGCGCTGCAGCGCCTTGAAGGTGGCCGGGATGGGCGCGCCCAGCATCATCACCGGGTCGTCGCCGGCCAGCACGGCCGTGTGCACCCGGGCGATCGGGGTCAGCCCCAGCTCGGCCGCCTTCTCCGAGGTCGTCATCAGCAGGGCGGCGGCGCCGTCGCTGATCTGGGAGGCGTTGCCGGCATGGATGGTGCCGTTGGGCTTGAACGACGGCGTCAGCTTCGCCAGCGTCTCGGGCGAGGTGCCGCGGCGGACCCCCTCGTCCACGGCGAAGTCGCCGACCGGTGCGATCTGGCCCGCCAGCACGCCGGAGTCGATCGCGGCCGCGAGCTTGGCGTGGGATTCGGACGCGAACTCGTCCAGCTGGGCCCGGGACAGGTGCCACTTCTCGGCCATGATCTCGGCTCCGACGCCCTGGCTGAAGTGGCCGCCGTCGTAGCGCTGGGCCACCAGCGGGCCGCCGGGCGTGCCGTACTCGCCACTGATGAACGACGCGCCGAGCGGGACCGCGCTCATGACCTCGACCCCGCCGGCCACGGCCACGTCGTACTGGCCGGAGATCAGGCCGGCCGCGGCGAAGTGCACCGACTGCTGGGACGAGCCGCACTGGCGGTCGATCGTCACTGCCGGCACCGACTCGGGCCAGCCCGCGCCGAGCACGGCCATCCGGCCGACGTTGTAGCTCTGCTGGCCGACCTGCTGGACGCAGCCCCAGACGACGTCGTCCACGACGGCCGGGTCGATGCCGGTCCGCTCGACCAGCGCCGTCAGCACGTGGGCGGACAGGTCGGCGGCGTGCCACTGCGCCAGGGATCCGTTCTTCTTCCCCACCGGGGTGCGGACGGCATCGACGATGACGGCGTCGCGAGCGGGCACGCTGACCTCCAGGGGAAGGAATCAGTTACCTGTTCAGGTTAACCGGACTGCCGCGAACAGCTCCTGCGTTGCCGGTCACATGACCGCGATCAGGGACCAGGTCGGCCGGTACGGCGTCTGGCAGAACGCTCCCACGGCGGCCCCGGAACTGGCGGTGGGCGTGGAGCGGGCCGGCTACGGCGCGCTCTGGCTGGGCAGCGCGGCCGAGGACCTCTCCGGTGCGCGCCGGCGCTGGGGCTCAGCGGGCCAGGTGGCGGCTGATCACCAGCCGCTGGATCTGGTTGGTGCCCTCGAAGATCTGCATGACCTTGGCCTCGCGCATGAACCGCTCGACCGGGAAGTCGCGGGTGTAGCCGTAGCCGCCGAGGACCTGGACGGCGTCGGTGGTCACCCGCATGGCCATGTCGGTGGCGACCAGCTTGGCCACGCTGGCCTCCTTGGCGTACGGCCGGCCGAGGTCCTTGCGCCGGGCCGCGTCCAGGTAGGTGGCCCGGGCCGACTGCACCCCGGCCTGCATGTCGGCCAGCAGGAAGCCCAGGCCCTGGTGGTCGATGATGGCCTTGCCGAAGGTCCGGCGCTCCTTCGCGTACGCCACGGCGTGGTCGAGGGCGCCCTGGGCCAGCCCGGTCGCGACCGCGGCGATGCCGAGCCGGCCCGCGTCCAGCGCGGCCAGCGCGATCGGCAGGCCCTGGCCCTCGGCCCCGATGAGCCGGTCGGCATCGACCTTGACCCCGTCGAAGCGCATGGTCGCGGTGGCCGAGCCGGTCAGCCCCATCTTGTCCTCGGGCGGGGCGGCGGTCAGGCCGGGGGAGCCGGCCGGGACCAGGAAGCAGCTGATGCCGCGGGAGCCCTCGCCGGTGCGGGCCATGGTCGTGTAGAAGTCCGCGTGGCCGCCGTGGGTGACCCAGGCCTTGGTGCCGTCCAGCACCCAGCCGTCGCCGTCGCGCACGGCCCGGGTCCGCATCGCCCCCGGGTCGCTGCCGGCGTCGGGCTCGCTCAGGCAGTACGCCCCGAGCTGGTCGCCGGCCAGCAGCGCCGGCAGCCAGCGGTCGCGCTGCTCCGGGGTCCCGTAGTTCAGCAGCGGGAACAGCGTCAGCGCGTGCACGGACACGCCGACCCCGACCGAGGCCCAGCGGGCCCCGATCTCC
>DATDKW010000354.1:0-22941 GCA_036519715.1 Mycobacteriales bacterium | reverse complement strand
CAACACCGCGTTCAACGGGTTCCCGCTGCTGGGCTCGGTGCTGGCCCAGGACCGCTACCTGCCCCGGCAGCTGCACACCCGCGGCGACCGGCTGGTGTTCTCCAACGGCATCCTGGTGCTGGCCGGGTTCGCGATGCTGCTCATCTGGGCCTTCGAGGCGTCGGTCACACGGCTGATCCAGCTCTACATCATCGGTGTGTTCACCTCCTTCACGCTCGGGCAGCTGGGCATGGTCCGGCACTGGAACCGGTCGCTGCGCACCGAGCAGGACCCGGCCGAGCGGCGCCGGATGCTGCGGTCGCGGGTGATCAACGGGACCGGCGGCACCGTGACGGCGGTCGTGCTGGTCATCGTGCTGATCGAGAAGTTCCTGCTCGGGGCGTACATCGTGGTCGTCGCGATGCCGATCATCTTCTGGCTGATGAAGTCGATCAACCGGCACTACACCCGGGTGTCGGAGGAGCTGGTGCCCGACGACGAGCGCGGCATGCTGCCGAGCCGGGTGCACGCGATCGTGCTGGTGTCCAAGCTGCACAAGCCGACCCTGCGGGCCCTGGCCTACGCCAAGGCGACCCGGCCGGACACGCTGACCGCGCTCACGGTCAACGTCGACGACGAGGAGAGCCGGGCCCTGCAGGCGGAGTGGGACCGGCGTGCGATCAAGCTGCCGCTGACCGTCGTGGAGTCGCCCTACCGGGAGATCACCCGGCCGGTGCTGGACTACGTCAAGCGGCAGCGGCGGGAGTCACCCCGGGACGTCGTCGCCGTCTTCGTCCCCGAGTACGTGGTCGGCCGCTGGTGGGAACACCTGCTCCACAACCAGAGCGCGCTGCGGCTGAAGGGCCGGCTGCTGTTCACCCCCGGGGTGATGGTGACCTCGGTGCCCTGGCAGCTGGCGTCCTCGGCCCGGGCGGCGCGGCGGCCGGAGCGGTCCCAGCCCGGGATGGCGCGGCGCGGCCTGGACGACCGGGCCCGGTCCGGCACCGACCATGTCGACCCGGTCACGCCGCCGCCGGCCGACGGGGCGCCCGCGGTGGTGCCGGACGGCTCCGGGGTGGCGGGCGTCCGCGCCGGCGCCGACCTCGACACCCGACCGTGAGCGCGCGGCACGGGGCGCCGGCGGCGGCGCGCCGAGGGCGGGCGGGCGCGGCCCGGCCGGTGCGGCAGGGGCCGTGGCTGGGGCGGGAGTTCGAGGTCGAGGTCGGGCCGGTCGCGCACGGCGGGCACTGCGTGGCCCGGCACGAGGGCCGGGTGCTGTTCGTCCGGCACACGCTGCCGGGGGAGCGGGTGCTCGTCCGGGTGACCGAGGACCGCGGCGGCGGGTACTGCCGGGCCGACGCAGTCCGGGTGCTGACCGCGGCCCCGGAGCGGGTGCCGCCGCCGTGCCCGCACGCCGGTCCGGGCAAGTGCGGCGGCTGCGACTGGCAGCACGCGTCCGGGGCGGCGCAGCGGGCCCTGAAGGCCGCCGTCGTCCGCGAGCAGCTGACCCGGCTGGCCGGGCTGCCGGACGTGCGGGTGACGGTGGAGGAGCTGCCCGGCGGGCTGCTCGGCTCGCGCACCCGGGTCCGCTACGCGGTCGACCCGGCCGGGCACACCGGCCTCCGCCGGCACCGCTCCCACCAGCTGGAGCCGGTCGCACACTGTCCACTCGGGACGGACGAGGTGACCGCGGCCGCGGCCGGGGAGCGGACCTGGCCGGACGCGGCCGAGGTCGAGGTCGTGGCCGCCTCCACCGGCGACACGACCATCCTCGTCCGGCCCCGCGAGGACGCCGTCCCTCCGTCCGGCGGCGAGGGCTCCGTCCCTCGGTCCGGCGGCGAGGACGCCGGGGCGCCGTCCGGGGGCGCGGCCGCCGGACGGCCTCGGAACGGGGCCGCAGGACCGGCCGGCGCCGGGGCCGCGGCGGGCCGGGGTGCTCCGCCCCGGGGGCGGCAGCGTGCCGGGGACCACGACGGCGGGGACCCGCGGGTCGCGGTTGGCGGGACGGTGGTGGCCGGGCCGGAGCGGATCCGGGAGCGGGCCGGCGGCCGCGACTGGGAGCTGGCCGCGGGCGGCTTCTGGCAGGTGCACCCGGCCGCGGCCGACACGCTGGCCGCCTGCGTGCTCGACCTGCTGGCGCCCCGCCCGGGCGAGACCGCCCTGGACCTGTACGCGGGAGCCGGGCTGTTCGCCGGGCTGCTGGCCGCCGCGGTCGGACCGGGCGGACACGTGCTGGCGGTGGAGGCGGACGAGCGGGCCGCGGCCGACGCCCGGGTCAACCTGGCCGGACTGCCGGCCGAGGTGCGGGCCGGCCGGGTCACCGCCGGCCTGCTCGGCGGTCTCGGCACCGCCCCGGACGTGGCCGTGCTCGACCCGCCCCGGTCCGGCGCCGGCCCCGAGGTGCTCACCGCCCTACTGGCGCTGCGCCCGCGCGCCGTCGCGTACGTGTCCTGCGACCCGGCCGCGCTGGCCCGGGACCTGCGCGCGGCCCTGGACGCCGGGTGGCACCTGGCGGCGCTGCGGGCGTTCGACTGCTTCCCGATGACGCAGCACGTGGAGACCGTGGCGCTGCTGGAGCCGGACCCGCGGTGACACAGGTGCCGCCCTGGTGGCCCGAGGCGGTGCAGCGCCCCGGCGCCCCGGACTGGGAGCGCTCAGCCGTGGCCTGGCTGCTGGACCTGGTGCCGGGGGACTGGCGCGAGCACGACGTGCTGCGGCGCCACCCGACGCTGCTGGCCCGGCTGGCCGCCGGCCAGAACACGGCCAGCCTGGAGGCGACCCGGGACGGCTGGCGGACGCTGCGGCGGGACGTCGGGCGGGGCGGGGCCAAGCTGCCGCCGGAGGTGGTGGACGAGGCGATGGCCGCGTACGAGCGGCAGGGGGCGCGGATGGTGGAGCTGACCCGCCAGATCGACGCGGTCCGCCAGGCCATCGACGGCCGCACCTGGGTCCCCGGCGCCGGCCGCTGGACCCAGGCCCCACCCCGCACCGACCCACTGGACTAGGTCGCCGGGGCAACGATCAGGGGCGGGGGGCGAGGGGGTCGGTGAGGAGGGGGGCGAAGGCGAGCTCGGCCGCGCCGACCAGGCTGGAGTCGGCCCCGAGCGCGGGCAGCTCCAGCCGGACCTGGTCCCGCGGCGCGGCCAGCGACGCCGCCAGCTCGGCCCGGACGTACGGCTCCAGCAGCGGGAACAGCGTCCGGGTGAGGCCGCCGAAGATGATGACCTCGGGGTTGAACAGGTTGACCAGGTTGGCCACGCCGACCCCGAGCCAGCGCCCGACCCGGCGGACCGCGGCCCTGGACGTCCGGTCGCCGTCCCGCGCGGCCAGCATCTCGGCCGGCGCCGACCCGGCCGGGGCGCCGATCGCCAGCAGTACCGCGTCCGCGCCGACCTCGGTCTCCCAGCAGCCGCGCCGGCCGCAGGTGCACAGCCGCCCGGTCGCCGGGTTGATGGTCATGTGCCCGACCTCGCCCGCGTACCCGCCGGCGCCGGTCAGCGGCCGCCCGCCGACGATGATGCCGCCACCGAGCCCGACCTCCCCGGTCAGGTAGATCGCGTCCGAGGCGTCCGCGGCCACCCCGCGCAGGTGCTCGGCCATCACCCCGAGGTCACCCTCGTTGCCGACCGCCACCGGCAGCCGGCTGTCCAGCGTGGCCGCCAGCAGCCGCCCCAGCGGCACGTCGACCCAGCCCAGGTTGGGGGCGAACCGGACCATCTGGTCCGGCCCGCCGACCATGCCCGGCACCGCCACCCCGATCCCGACCGGGTCGGCCGGCGCCGCCGCCAGCAGCGGCGTGACCAGCGAGCGGATCCGGTCCAGCACCCGCGGCACGTCACCCTCGTCGCGCGGCTGCCGGGCCTCCCGCCGGTCCCGCACCACGCCGCCGAGCCCGATCCGGGCCGCGGACAGGTGCTGGACCCCGACGTCCACGGCCAGCGCCCAGACCTGCTCCGAGCGCGGCTGGACCAGGATCGACGGCCGGCCGGCCCCGCCCCGGCCGACCGGCGCGGACTCCCGGACCAGGCCGGCGTCGCCGAGCTCGGTGATCAGCGCCTTCACCGTGCTGCGGTTCATGCCGCTGACCGCGGTCAGGTCGGCCCGGGAGGCCGCGCCCCGCACGTGCAGCAGGCGGAGCAGCACTCCCAGGTTGTGCCGCCGGACCTCGTCCTGAGTGACCGCCGGGGTGCGGGCGGTCGTGCCGGTGACCTTCGTGGTCCAGGGCCCGGAGTCGACCCGGTCGATCCGGGCCCCGGTCACGTCGGCACCGGTACGCGTCCCGGTCAGACGCGGCCCGTGGACTGTGCCCGCCGGCGCGACAGCGCATCGACGCTGGCCGCGATGAGCAGCACCAGGCCGGTGACGATGTAGACCACGCTGGACGGCTGGTTGAGCAGGCCCATGCCGTTGATGATCACCGCGATCACCAGGCCACCGAGCACCGCGTCAAGGATCTTGCCCTTGCCGCCGAAGAGGCTGGTGCCGCCGATGACGGCCGCGCCGACCGCGAACAGCAGGGTCAACGCACCGCCGCTGGTGGGGGAGATGGAGTTGTCCCGGCTGGCGAGCAGGATGCCGCCGACCGCGGCCAGGCTCGAGCAGATGATGAAGCAGAAGAGCTTGATCTGTTTGACGTTGATCCCGGACCGGCGCGCGGCCTCGGCGTTGCCGCCGACGGCGTACACGTGCCGGCCGAAGGCGGTCCGGCTCAGCACGAAGTTGAGCCCGACCAGCAGGATCAGCAGCAGCAGCACGACCTCGGGCACGCCCTTGATCGAGGAGACGGCGGGGTTCCGGCTGCGCTCGGTCGACAGGTAGGCGGTGACTCCGCCCAGCAGCACGGCCAGCACGACGACCTTGCCGAGGACCACGGAGATGCTCTCCGACTGCAGCCCGCCGGCCCGGCGGGTGGCGGCCCGGCGCAGCGAGAGGCCGGCGTACGCCCCCACGACGACGACGAACAGCGTCCAGCCCAGCCAGACCGGCATGGTGTTGTTGTTGATCGCCAGCAGCTTGGAGTCGCGGATCGCGATCGTGCCGCCCTCGCCGATCAGCTCGAGGAGCACGCCCTGCAGGCCGAGGAAGGCGGCCAGGGTGACCACGAACGACGGGATGCCGAGCCGGGCGACGAGCAGCCCGATGGAGGTGCCGATCACGGCGCCGGTGGCCAGACAGGCGAGGACCGCGAGCCACCACGGCCAGCCGTGCCTGGTGGCGGCGATGCCCATCACGGCGGCGGCGGTGCCGGCGGCGAAGCCGGCGGACAGGTCGATCTCGCCCAGCAGCAGGACAAAGATCAGGCCCATTGCGATGACGATGACGGCCGCCGCCTGGTTGATCAGGTTGGCCATGTTGAACGAGTTGGTAAACGTGTTCGGCCGCAATATGGAGAACACGATGAACAGCGCGACCAGGCCGAGGATGGCCGGCAGCGAGCCGACGTCGCCGCCGCGGACGCGGGCCACGTAGTCCGAGACGGCGGTGCCCAGCTCCCGCGGCGCCGGGGTCGGGATCTGGGGCGCATCCTCCTCGGTCGTCGAGGTGGTGGCGGTGCTCATGGCGTGTCCTCCCTGGAGGCGGAAGCCTGGCCGTCGACGGAGACCGGCTGGAGCGGGGCGGCGGGGTCGGCCACCTCGGCCGCCTCGGCCGCCTCGTCCTCGGGTCGGGCGTCGAGCGGCAGCCCCAGGGAGCCGGAGCGGCTCGTCGTGATGAGCTCGACGACCTGGTTGGAGGTGACGTCCTTGCGGTTCACCTGCGCGGCCATCCGGCCCAGGTAGAGCACCGAGATGGTGTCGGCGACCTCGAAGACGTCGTTGAGGTTGTGGCTGATGAGCACGACCGCGAGGCCGCGGTCTGCGAGCCGGCGGACCAGCCTGAGGACCTGCTCGGTCTGGGCGACGCCGAGGGCCGCGGTCGGCTCGTCGAGGATGACGACCTTGGAGTTCCACAGCACGGACCGGGCGATGGCCACGGTCTGGCGCTGGCCGCCGGAGAGGCTGGCGACCTGCTGCCGGATGCTGCGCACGGTGCGGACCGACAGGCCGGCGAGCGTCTCGGTGGCCCGGCGCTCCATGGTGGCCTCGTCGAGCACCCCGCCCCGGGTCACCTCGCGACCGAGGAACAGGGTGTGCACGATGTCGAGGTTGTCGCAGAGCGCGAGGTCCTGGTAGACGACCTCGATGCCGAGCGCGTTGGCGTCCTTCGGGCTGTGGACCGTGACAGGCTTGCCCTCGAAGAGGTAGTCACCCGAGTCGAAGGTCTGGCTGCCGGCGATGCCCTTGATCAGGGTCGACTTGCCGGCACCGTTGTCCCCGACCAGCGCGGTGACCTGGCCTGGGTAGGCGTCGAAGTCCACGTTCTGCAGGACGTGGACCGCGCCGAAGCTCTTGTTCACGGCGCGCAGCGACAGGATCGGCTCCTGGTCCCGCACCGGTGGAGCGGTCGCGGTGGCGCTCGGCATCGTCATGCTCTGCCTCGGTTCTCTCGTACGGGGATGCCCACGGTGGTGCCCCGCGCGGGGGCCCGGCTCGGGTGCGAGCCGGACCCCCGCCCCGGGTTCAGGAGATGCCGGCGGCCGTGCACGCCGCGGCGTACGTGCCGGTGCAGATGTCGGCGGCCTTCTGGTAGCCGTCGGTGATGACGTCCTTGACGTTCTCCTTGGTGATCGACACCGGGGTCTCCAGCACCGAGGGCACGTCGGTCTTGAGCACGGTGTCGGTGACCTTGCCGGTGGCGATGCTCGCGGCGTCCTGACCCTTGATCAGCGCGATGGCCAGCTTGGAGGCCGCGTCGGCCTCCTTCTTGATCGCCTTGTAGACGGTCATGCACTGATCGCCCGCGAGGATCGCCTGCAGGCCGGCGACGCTGGCGTCCTGGCCGGTCACCGGCACCTTGCCGTTGAGGTTGTTGGACTTCAGCCGGGCGATGATGCCGCCGGCCATGGTGTCGTTGGCGGAGACGACGCCGTCGATCTTGCCGCCGTTCTGTGTGTAGAGCTGCTCGAACGCGGTGCCGGCCTTGGTGGCGTCCCACTCCCCGGTCTGGTCACCGACGAGCTTGAACTTGCCTGAGTCGATCGCCGGCTTGAGCGCCTCGGCGTACCCCTGCTTGAACAGCGCCGCGTTGTTGTCGGTCGGCGCGCCGTTGATGAACACGATGTTCGCGCTGGTCTTGCCGGCGTCGGTGAGGCACTTCTGCAGGCCCTCACCCATGAGCTTGCCGACCTGCACGTTGTCGAAGGACACGTAGTACGACGCGCCACCGCCGAGGGTGAGCCGGTCGTAGTCGATGGTCTTGATGCCCGCCGTCTGCGCCTTCTTCAGGCACGCCGTGCCCGAGTCGGAGTCGACGTTGGTGATGAGCAGGACCTTGACCCCGCCGTTGATCATGCTGTCGCAGATGGTGCCGAACTTGGCCTTGTCGCCGGCGGCGTTCTGGATGTCGGACTGCAGGCCGGCCGCGTCGAAGGCGGCCTTGAGCAGCGGCCGGTCGTTGGCCTCCCAGCGCGGCGAGGTGGAGGTCTCCGGCAGGATGACCCCGACCTTCCCGCCCGAGGCGTTGTCGCCGCCGCCGCTACCACTGCCGCTGTCGTTGCTGTCGTCGCCACAGGCGGACAGCAGTAGGGCCGCGACAGCAAGACCTGCCGCGGCGATGGTGTGACGCTTGCGCATTGAATCCGGGTCCCTTCCTGGCTCCTGGTCGTGCACCCCGCGCAGGAACTTCAGCCAGATGCCGGTCGGCATCGGACCGCGGGTGGGATGCACATCGGCCACCACGCGTGCCTGCTAATTGTTGTGGGCGACAACATATGCACCCAGTCGAGGAGGGGCAAGCATCATGAGCGTGTCGACGCGCGTGGAGGAGTAACGATCCAGTAACAGCCCCGGCACCAGGGGCCATTGAGATCCCACGACCGTCACCGGGGCCGTTCCGTCACCTGGACGGCCGGGTCGGCGCGACCGACCGGAAACCTGCTCGACCGGACACGCGAACCGCCTCGGTGCACGGCCCGGCCGGCGCTCCCGTCCGCCCTGGAGGTCGGGCAGACTGGGGGGGTGCGAGTGCTGGTGGTGGAGGACGAGGCGCCGCTGGCCGATGCCGTGGCGCGGGGCCTGCGCCGCGAGGGCATGGCCGTCGACGTGTCGTACGACGGGGTCGACGGGCACGAGAAGGCCACCGTCACCCGCTACGACGTCGTCGTCCTGGACCGCGACCTGCCCGGCATGTCCGGCGACGAGCTGTGCCGGCAGCTGGCCGCGGAGGGCGCGCTGACCCGGGTGCTCATGCTCACCGCCAGCGGCACCGTCGCCGACCGGGTCGAGGGCCTGTCCCTGGGCGCCGACGACTACCTGGCCAAGCCGTTCGCGTTCGCCGAGCTGGCGGCCCGGGTCCGCGCCCTCGGCCGCCGCTCCACCCCGGCCGCGCCGCCGGTGCTGGTCGCCGGCGACGTGGTGCTGGACGCGGCCCGCCGCACCGTGGCCCGGGCCGGCCGCCCGGTCGAGCTCACCCGCAAGGAGTTCGGCGTCCTGGAGGTGCTGCTGGCCGCCCGCGGTGCCGTGGTCTCCAGCGAGGAGCTGCTGGACCGGGTCTGGGACGAGAACGCGGACCCGTTCACCACCACCGTCCGGGTCACCGTGATGACGCTGCGCCGCAAGCTCGGCGAGCCGGGCCTGGTCGAGACCGTGGTCGGGGCGGGCTACCGGGTCCCCGCCGCCGCCGGCGACGCCGCGGCGGCGGGATAGGGGACGACGGTGGCCCGCCGGCCGGCACTCACGCTGCGGCTGCGGCTCGCCCTGCTCTACGGCGGGTTGCTGGCGGTGGTGGCGGCGACGCTGCTCGGGGCCGCGCTGGTGGTGCTGGACCGGGCGGTGCGGTCGCTGCCGCGGTTCGCCCCGGGCGTCCGGCTGGACGTCGGGGACGGCCGGTCGCTGACCTCGGAGCAGTTCACCTCCCTGGTCCGCGAGTCCGCCCGCAGCGAGCTGCTGCGCTCGGCCGGCCTGGTGTTCGTGGTGATCGCGGTGGTCGGCGTGGTCGCCGCGTACGTGCTGGCCGGGCGGGCGCTGCAGCCGGTCAGCCGGGTCACCTCGACCGCGCGGCGGCTGTCGGAGGAGACGCTGGATCAGCGCATCTCCCTGGACGGCCCGCAGGACGAGCTCAAGGAGCTGGCCGACACCTTCGACGCGATGCTGGCCCGGCTGGACGCGGCCTTCGACAGCCAGCGCCGGTTCGTCGCCAACGCCTCGCACGAGCTGCGCACCCCGCTGTCGGTGATCCGGACCGAGGTCGACGTGACGCTGGGCGACCCGGGCGCGTCCACGGCCGAGCTGCGCACGATGGGTGAGGTGGTCCGGGAGGCCAGCATCCGGGCCGACCGGCTGGTCGACGCGCTGCTGGTGCTGGCCCGCAGCGACGCCCAGTCCCGCAGCGGGCTCGCCCAGCGGGAGCCGGTCGACCTGGCCACGCTGGTGCCGGCGGCGGTCGCGGCGGTGGCGGCCGAGGCGTCGGCCCGCGGGCTGCGGGTCTCGACCGAGGTCCGGCCGGCGCCGGTGGAGGGCGACCCGCAGCTGCTGGAGCGGCTGGTCGGCAACCTGGTCGAGAACGCCGTGCAGCACAACCTGGACGGCGGCTGGGTGGAGGTCCGGACCGGGCAGGCGTCGGGGGCGTTCCTGTCCGTGCTCAACTCCGGGCCGGCGGTGCCGGCCGGCGACGTCGAGGAGCTGTTCCAGCCGTTCCGCCGCGGCGGTACGGCCCGGACCGGGTCGCGCGGGGCCGGCCTGGGCCTGTCGATCGTGCGGGCGGTCGCGGCGGCGCACGGTGGCGCGGTGTCCGCCGCCCCCCGCACCGAGGGCGGCCTGGAGGTCACGGTGGACCTCCCCGCCCCCACCCGATCACCCGTCCCGGTCTGAGGTGCCGCACGGCGAGGGTGCGGCGCCGCCCGGGACTGGAACAATGGCCGCCGTGTCCCGCCCGCCCGAGTCGTCGAGCGGGGCGACGGCGGCCCCGCGGCGCCGGGACGGGTTCCTGGCCTGGGCCCGCAGGCCGAGCACGGCCGTGGCGCTGCTGGGGATCGCGGTCGTGGTCGGGGTGGTGCAGGGCCAGCCCCCGCCGGCCTCCCGGGACAGCGGGCGGTCGGTGCCGGCCGAGCAGTCGTACACGGGGTCGGTCGGGCCGCTGCTGGTCGTCGTCGACGGCGCCCTGGTGCGGTTCGACACGCTGTCCAAGCGCACGACCCGGGTGCCGCTGCCGCGCGGGGTGACCGCGCTGCGGGCCTGGAACCAGCAGGGCCACGACGTCGTCCTGGGCCGGCTGCGGACCAACCGGACCGTCGCCTACGTGCTGACCGCGGGCCGGGCCCGCGCCTTGGGCCCGGCCGAGCTTATCGTGCCGAGCGCCGACCGGCAGGCGGTGTGGGTGGTGTCGAAGGGGGTCGCGACCCGGCAGCCGCTCGGCGCCGGGCCGCGCCGGGCGCAGCGGCTGCCGCCGAAGTCCCGGCTGGTCGCGGACACCCGGCAGGGGCTGATCGTCTCGACCGGCACGGTGCCGGACCTGCCGGTGGCCCCGGGCCGGGAGCCCATCACCCCGACCCCGGTCACCCCCACCCCGACCACCCCGGGCCCGACCGGCACCGTGCCGGCCACCGCCGGCGGCACCCCGCACAGCACGGGGTCCCCGGGCACGCCGGCGCCGACGCTGTCGCCCCGGCCGACCACGCCGCCGTACACGACCGCGTCGCCGGTGCCCTCGACCGGACCGGACGGGGTGCCGCTGACCACGCTGGTGGTCGGGCCCGACGGCCGGACCCGGTTCCTGGCCGCGGCCGAGGCGCTGGACGCGGTCGGCGACGTGGTCCTGCTGCGCGACGACGAGCGGCGGCTGGCCGTCATCTCGCCCCGGCCGGGCGTCCGCAAGCCCCGGCTGCTGCCCAGCCTGGCCGCGATCCAGGTCACCGGGCCGGGGACGCTGGACGCGCGCGGGAACACCTTCGCCGTGCTGGGCCGGACCAACGACCACGCCTGGCTGGTGGTCGGGCCGGCCGCGGCCGAGACCAACGGCGAGCTCAACGTGGTCGCCCTGGACGGCGGTGCGCCGGTGCCGGAGGCGGCGGCGCCGACGTTCACCGTGTCCGGGCGGGTGCTGGCGGTCCGGCCGGACGGGCGGATCGTCTACTACGCGCCGGGGGAGCGGGACGGGTTCACCGTCGGCGACGAGCTCCCGCCGGCCACCGCCGTCGCCCAGGCCTGACCCCGGTCAGCCGACGTCGGCGACGCCCGGCGGCAGGAAGCGCTGCCCGGTCACCTTCTCCGACACCCCGGTCCGGTCCAGGTACGGCGTGATCCCGCCGAGGTGGAACGGCCAGCCCGCGCCGAGCAGCATGCACAGGTCGATGTCCTGGGCCTCCGCCACCACGCCCTCGTCCAGCATCAGCCGGGCCTCCTGGGCCAGCGCCGCGACCGCCCGGTCCCGGACCTGCTCCTCGGTCGACGGAGACGACCCGACCTCGAACAGCTCCAGCACCGACGGGTCCACCTCCGGCCCGGACGCGCCCCAGGTCAGCACGCCCGGCTTGCCCGCGGCGACCAGCCGGCCGAGGTTGTCCGACACCCCGAACCGGTCCGGGTACGCCGCGTGCAGCGTCTCCCCGACGTGCAGCGCGACCGCCGGCCCGACCAGCGCCAGCAGCGCGAACGGCGACATCGGCAGGCCCAGCGGCTCCAGGGCCCGGTCGGCGACCTCGATCGGGGTGCCCTCGTCCACGGCCGCGGTGACCTCCCCCAGGAACCGGGTCAGCAGCCGGTTCACCACGAACGCGGGCGCGTCCCGGACCAGCACGCACGATTTCTTCAGGGCCTTGCCGACGGCGAACGCGGTGGCCAGCGTGGCGTCATCGGTCCGCTCGGCCCGCACCACCTCCAGCAGCGGCAGCACCGCGACCGGGTTGAAGAAGTGGAACCCGACGACCCGCTCCGGGTGCTCCAGCTTCGACGCCATCTCGGCGATGGACAGCGAGGACGTGTTGGTGGCCAGCACGCAGGTGTCCGACACCGCCGCCTCGACCTCGGCCAGCACCTGCTGCTTGACCTTGAGCTCCTCGAACACGGCCTCGATGACGAAGTCGGCGTCGGCGAACGCGTCCTTGGTCAACGAGCCGGTGACCAGCGCCTTGAGCCGGTTGGCCTCGTCCGGGCCGATCCGCTTCTTGCCCAGCAGCCCGTCGATCTCGCCGTGCACGTAGCCGACGCCGCGGTCCAGCCGCTCCTGGTCCAGGTCGGTGAGGACCACCGGCACCTGCAGCCGGCGGGCGAACAGCAGCGCCAGCTGGCCGGCCATCAGCCCGGCGCCGACGACGCCGACCTTGGTCACCGGCCGGGCCAGGCCGTTGTCCGGCGCGCCGACCGGGCGGCGGGCCCGCTTCTGCACCAGGTCGAACGCATACAGCCCGGCGCGCAGCTCGTCGCTCATGACCAGGTCGCCGAGGACCTCGTCCTCGGCCGCGAAGCCGGCGTCCAGGTCGCCGTCGCGCGCGATCGCCAGCAGCTCCAGGGCCCGGTACGGCGCCGGCGCGGCCCCGTGCACCTTGGCGTCGGCCAGCGCCCGGCCCCGGGCCAGCGCCTCGTCCCAGGCCGGCCCGCGGTCGACCTCGGGCCGGGTCACGGTGCGGGCCCCGGTCACGACCGCGGCGGCCCAGCGCAGCGACTCGGCCAGGAAGTCGGCCCCGTCCAGCAGCACGTCCGCGATCCCCAGCTTCATGGCCTGCTCGGGCTTGAGCATGCGGTTCTGGTTGAGCGGGTGGTCCAGGATGACCGTCACCGCGTTGGACGCGCCGACCAGGTTGGGCAGCAGCTGGGTGCCGCCCCAGCCCGGGACCAGCCCCAGGAACACCTCCGGCAGCGCCAGCGCGGTGGCCGACCGGGACAGCGTGCGGTAGTGGCAGTGCAGCGCGATCTCCAGCCCGCCGCCCATCGCCGCCCCGTTGACGAACGCGAACGTCGGCACCGCGCTGTCGTGCAGCCGCCGGAACACCCGGTGCCCGAGCCGGCCCAGCTCGACCGCGGTCGCCCGGTCCGGCACGTGCCCGATGCCGGTCAGGTCGGCGCCGACCGCGAGGATGAACGGCTTGCCCGTGACGGCGACGGCCGTGACGGCCGGGATGTGGGCCTCGATCTCGTCCAGGGCCGAGTCGAGGGACGTCAGCCCGCCGAGCCCGAAGGTGTTGGGCTTGGTGTGGTCCTCGCCGTTGTCCAGCGTGATGAGCGCCAGCTCACCGGGCAGACCCGGCACCTCGACGTACCGGACGAGCGCCTTGGTCACCAGCTCCGTGCTCATGCGCCCTCCCACTGCGGGTTCTCCCAGATGACCGCGCCGCCCATGCCAAAGCCGACGCACATGGCGGTCAGGCCGTACCGGACCTCGGGGTGGTCGCCGAACTGCCGGGCCAGCTGGGTCATCAGCCGGACCCCGGAGGAGGCCAGCGGGTGGCCGACCGCGATCGCCCCGCCGTACGGGTTGACCCGGGGGTCGTCGTCGGCGATGCCGTAGTGGTCCAGGAACGTGAGGACCTGGACCGCGAAGGCCTCGTTCAGCTCGAACAGCCCGATGTCCTCGATGGACAGTCCGGTCGAGCGCAGCGCCTTCTCGGTGGCCGGGATCGGGCCGATGCCCATCACCTCGGGGTCGACGCCGGCGAAGCCGTAGCCGACCAGCCGCATCTTCACCGGCAGCCCCAGCTCGGCCGCGACCTCCTCGCCGGCGACCAGGCAGGCGGTGGCGCCGTCGTTGAGCCCGGCCGCGTTGCCGGCGGTGACCCGCCCGTGCGGCCGGAACGGCGTCTTCAGCGTGGCCAGCCCCTCGACCGTGGTGCCCGGGCGGGGCGGCTCGTCCTTGGTCGCCAGCCCCCAGCCGTGCTCGGCCGAGCGGATCCCGACCGGCACCAGGTCGGGCTGGACCTTGCCGTCCGCGTACGCCTTGGCCAGCTTGTGCTGGGAGGCGGCCGCGAAGGCGTCGGAGCGTTCCTTGGTCAGGCCGGGGAAGCGGTCGTGCAGGTTTTCCGCGGTCGTGCCCATCACCATCGAGGACGGGTCGACCAGCTTGTCGGCCAGCAGCCGGGGGTTGGGGTCGATGCCCTGGCCCATCGGGTGGTGGCCCATGTGCTCGACCCCGCCCGCGATGGCCACGTCGTACGCGCCGAAGGCGATGCCGGAGGCGACCGTGGTCACTGCGGTCATCGCGCCCGCGCACATCCGGTCGATGGCGAAGCCGGGCACACTCTTCGGCAGGCCGGCCAGGATGGCGGCGTTGCGGCCGATGGTCAGGCCCTGGTCGCCGCTCTGGGTGGTGGCGGCGATAGCGACCTCGTCGACCCGCTCCGGCGGCAGCTCGGGATGCCGGCGCAGCAGCTCGCGGATGACCGCGACGACCATGTCGTCAGAGCGGGTCTCCGCGTACATGCCGGTCGGGCCGGCCTTTCCGAACGGGGTGCGGGCGCCGTCGACGAAGACGACGTCCCTCGAAGCGCGGCTCATGCCGCCCACTCTAGCGCGAAGGCTACTGGTCGGTAACTACGCTGCCGGGGGAGCTTTCGGGCGGGCTCTCGGGCGGCGCCGCGGTCGCGGTCAGGGCCTCCGCCAGCAGCGGCGCGGCCAGCCCGACCTGCCAGCGCCGGGCCCCGCCCGCGGTCAGCACGGCGCCGACCTCCGCGGCGGTGATCTCGGCCGGCGGCGCCCAGGCCAGCCGGCGGACCAGGTCGGGGGAGAGCAGGTTCTCCACCGGGATCGAGTGCTGCCGGGACAGCGCGGCCAGCGCGGCCCGGGCCGCGGCCAGCCGGGCGGCGGCGTCCGGGTCGCGGTCGGCCCAGCGGTTGGGCGGCGGCGGCGCGTCGCTGGGCACGGCCGACAGCGGCAGCTCCTGCTCGGCCAGCGTGCGGGCGTCGGCGATGGCGCCGAACCAGCGCCGCAGCTGCCGCAGCTGCTGCCGGCCGGCGAACACGGGCAGCTTGGCCAGGTCGTCGGCGGTGGCCGGGTTGGCGGTCGCGGCGGCCACGATGGCGCTGTCGGGCAGCACCCGGCCCGGGGCGATGTCGCGCTGCCGGGCCAGCGCGTCCCGCGCCTCCCACAGGGACCGTACGGTCGCCAGCGCGCGCCGGCCCCGGACCCGGTGGATCCCGGACGTGCGCCGCCAGGGCTCGGCCCGGGGCGCCGGCGGCGGAGCGTCCGCCACCGCGGCGAACTCCTCCCGGGCCCACTCCAGCTTCCCGGTCTCGCGCAGCTGCACCTCGAGCAGGTCGCGCAGCTCGACCAGCACCTCGACGTCCAGCGCCGCGTAGGCCAGCCAGGAGCGGGGCAGCGGCCGGGTCGACCAGTCCGCCGCGGAGTGGCCCTTCTCCAGGGCCAGCCCGAGCTGGTTCTCCACCATGGCGCCCAGGCCGACCTTCTCGAAGCCGAGCAGCCGGCCGGCCAGCTCGGTGTCGAACACCGTGCGCGGGTGCAGGCCCAGCTCCGCCAGGCAGGGAAGGTCCTGGCTGGCCGCGTGCAGCACCCACTCGGTGTCGGCCAGGGCGGCGTCGAGCGCGGACAGGTCCGGCAGCGGGATCGGGTCGATCAGGACGGTCCCGGAGCCCTTGCGGCGGAGCTGGACCAGGTAGGCGCGCTGGCCGTACCGGTAGCCGGAGGCACGCTCGGCGTCGACCGCGACCGGTCCGGTGCCGGCCGCGAGCCGGGCGATCGCGGCGGCCAGGCCCTCGGCGGTGGTGACGGGCTCGGGCACGCCCTCGCTCGGCTCCACCAGCGGCACGACCACCCGCCCGGGCGCGGGCTGGTCCCCGTCCGCCACCGGCCGCGACCCGGCCGCGGCGCCGTCGACCGGGGTGCCGTCCACCGCTGTCGCGGCGGCGCCGGCCGCGGGCTGAGCCGCGTCGGCTGTGGACCGGGTGGCGTCGGGACCGGCCGGTGCCGGGTGTGCACCGTCCGGGGCGGCGCCGTTCCGACCGCGGCCGGGCGCGGTGGCCGGGTCCCCGGGCGCCGCCGAGTCGGCCTCCGGGAAGTCAGTCACGGCGGCAGCGGAGTCGGCGGCGTCCGTCAGCGGATGATGCCCGCTCGCATGACCAGCGCCACCATCTCGGCGCGGTCACCCGTGCCGAGCTTGCGCGCGATCCGGGCCAGGTGGCTCTTCACAGTGAGGGCCGAAAGGCTCAGCGTCTCACCTATCTGCTTGTTGGACTTGCCGTCGGCGACGAGGCGCAGCACCTCGATCTCGCGGGCCGAGAGGTCGGCCACGCCGCTCTCGCTCGGGCCGCCGCGCAGGCCGGCGGCCAGCAGCGAGGCCACCGAGGGGTCCGCGTACACCCCGCCGTCGAGGACGCGGCGCACGCCGTCGGAGACGACCGACGGGGACGCCGACTTGAGCAGGTAGCCCTGGGCGCCGGCCACGAACGCGGCCCGTACCGAGTAGGGGTCGTCGGCCGCGGACAGCACGACCAGCCGGGGCCAGCCCGAGTTGCGCAGCTCGCCCAGCAGGTCGAGGCCGTTGCCGTCCGGCAGGCCCAGGTCAAGGATGCAGAGGTCGCAGGGACCGGAGGCGTGCGCGCGGGCGCGGGCCTCGGCCACGCTGGCCGCCTCGTACACCTCTGCGGCGCCCATGGAGCGCAGCTTGGTCACGATCGATTCGCGCAGGAGCGGGTGGTCATCGACCACGAGCGCGGTGAAGCGCTGCGCGGTCGCCGGTCCGACGCCGTCCAACTGACCTGCCGTGGCCTGCAGTGCGGTCACGTCCGCCCCTCTCGTGCCCTCTGTGATCACGCCGTGCCTCCCGTGGCCCCTCGTCCCGCGCAGATGCCCGCGTGTTGACCGTGCCCCCGACGATGGTTGGCCGACATCCCGCGCGACAGCCTGCCGTGCGAGATGGTGCGCACGCTACTCCCTTCGGGGTATTCTGGTGGGAAGCTGCGCAGAATCCGGTGTTGTTCCGTCAACCATCGGACACACCAGTTACTGTGCCGCCAGATCCGACCTGGATCCACGGGGGGTGGCCCGGGAATGGGAGAGTGGGACGATGCGGAAACGTCTCGTGCGCGCGGTGATCTTCATCGCCGTTGCGACCGGCGTCGCAGTGGGTGGGGCCAGCGCGGCCGGAGCGGTCACGCTGCACGCGCCCATCAGCGACGGCATCTTCTGGGAATGAGTTCGGTCCCGGGTTCGCGGGAGATGCCGTGACACCTGCGCGTGTCATCGCGGGACTTCGCGCCCTCCTCATCCTGGCCGGCTTGGGCCTGCTGGGATTTCTCGGGTGGGGAGACGCGCCCTGGTGGGCGACGCCGACGCTGGCGGTCGCCCTCGCGGCCACTGACGTCGCGTCCGCCCGCCTGGTGATCGGCCGGCACAGCGCCGCATTCCTCATGAACGACGCCGTCCTGGCGATCGCGCTGGTGCTCGATCCCGGTGGCTGGATCGCGGTCGGTGCGACCGTCGGCTTCGCCCTGGCGCGGGCCCGGCAGGCGTCCTGGTCGAAGCTGTCCTTCAACATGGCGCTGGAGTTCTTCGGCGTGCTCTGCGGGGTCCTGGTCGCCCAGGCGGCCGGCGGCACGGTCTTCGCCGCGTGTCTCGGTCTGGGGACCTATGTGCTCGTCAACGCGCTGCTGGTGGCCATCCCGATCACGCTGACCACACCGATGACCTATCTGCGGGTGCTGGAGAAGCTCGCCCCGCTCGGTCTGATCCAGGGCGCCGGCAACCTGTCCATCGGCGTGCTGGCCGGCTGGCTGCTGCTCAACGAGCCGCTCGGGCTGCTCGCCCTGGTGGTGCCGATCGGGCTGCTGTGGTGGTCCTACCAGCAGCAGTCCCGGCGGACCTCCGAGGCGCAGCTGTTCGCCGAGTTGGCCCAGGGACAGCAGCGGCTGGGCGGCTCGGTCGACGCCTCCGCGCAGGTCATCACCATCGCCGCGGCCCGCCTGTTCGGCGCGTCGCAGGTCGAGATGCTGCTGCGGCACCCGGACGGCCTGCTGCGCTACGTCGGCGACGAGAGCGGGGTCGCGGCCCGGATCCGGGTCGACGCGGACGCGCTCGACGGCCCCTGGGCCCTGCGGGCGCTGGCCGCCCGCGGCGTGCTGCTCGGCGTCGACGGCGACCAGCCCTACTGCTCGGCCGTGCTCGGCGACCCGGAGCGGCCGCAGGCCGTGCTCATCGCCCATCGGCCCGCCCGCGCCGCCCAGTTCACCCGGGCCGAGGCGCAGCTGGCCGGGGTGCTGGTCGCTCAGGCCGAGTCCTGGCTCTCGGTGGCCGAGCTGTCCGCCCGCCGGGACGAGGCCGTCGGCCGGGCCGAGGCGTACGGGGCCGCCACCCGGGTGCTGGGTGACATCTCCCAGGAGACCGTGCCGGCGCTGGCCGTGCTGCGCGAGTCCGCGCACCGGCTGTCCCGGCTGGCCACCCGGTTCGAGGGTCCGGAGGCGGTCGACGAGATCGTGGCCGAGCTCTACTCGGTCGAGCGCGCGGTCGCCTCCCTGCTCGGCGCGATCGCGCTGGCCAGCGACTCCGCCGTGGACCAGCTCCAGATCGCCGATGCGGCGGCTCCGGCGCGGACCGAGGCCGAGTGGACCACGACCGGCCGGTTCGAGGACGCCGTCGGTCCGTGATCCGGCGCGGTCGGAACCTGCCGCTCGCGGCCTGGGCCGCCATCGGGGGGACGACCACGGTCGTCACGATGGTGCTGCTCGTCGGCGTCGTGCTGGCCCGCGGCGGGCTCGACCGGCTGGAGGTGCTCGCGCTCGGGATCGGGCTGCTCGTCGGCCTGGTCCTGGTCGGCTTCGGCGCGTTCTGGTCCCGCCGGGTGACGGCGGGCCTCCGCGAGCTGCACTCGGACGCCGTCCGGCGGCTGCGGGACCCCTCCCTGCGGGTCTCCACCTCGCCCCGGCAGCTGGTCGGCACGGCCACCGAGTTCGCCGAGCTGGCCCGGGTGCTGGACGCGCTGCACCTGCGGGCCCGGGTCGCGGACGAGGTCGCCGAGCAGTCCCGGCGGACCGCCGAGCAGACCAGCGCGGGCGTCTTCGAGCTGCTGTCCGGTCTGGTCGCGGCGGAAGAGGCGACCCGCGGCCAGCTGTCGGCGGAGCTGCACGACACGGTCGCCCAGTCGCTGGCGGTGGCCCGGTCGCTGCTGGCCGAGGACGACCGCGACGATCCCGACCCGAAGCGGGTGGAGCGGGTCCGGGAGCTGGTCGAGGAGGCCGAGGACCAGGTCCGGGCGGTGATGGCGCGGGCCCGGCCGGCCGAGCTGCGCGACGGCGACCTGGCCTCCGCGGTCGGCGCGCTGCGCCGCGAGTTCCACTCCCGCTACCTGATGACGGTCCGGCTGAGCTGGCCGCAGGAGGCGTACCGGCTGCCGCTGGTGTCGGCGGTGACCGTCTACCGGTTCTTCCAGGAGGCGCTGCTCAACGTGGTCAAGCACGCCGACGTGGACGAGGCCGACGCCGCGCTCGCGGTGGAGGGCGACCAGCTGGTGGCCCGGGTCCGGGACGACGGTCCGGGGTTCGTCCCGAGCCAGGTGCAGTCCGCCGGCGGCCGGCACGTCGGCCTGGGGCTGCTCAAGGAGCGGGCCCGGCTGGCCGGCGGCTCGCTGGACGTCACCACCGCCCCGGGCGCGGGCACCGAGCTGACGCTGCGGCTCCCGCTGGCCCCGCGGACCGGCCTGGTCCTCGGCCCCACCCCCGAGGGCCCGCAGACCTGACCCCAGGTGCCGAGTGCGGTCCTAGCCGCGGTGGGGCAGGGCGGTCACCCCGGCCGGCGGCAGCCCGGCTGCGGTGCACAGCAGGTCCGCGAACGCCTGCAGGTGGGCCGAGACGTCCTGCCCGGTCGGCGTCCAGGACGCGCGCAGCTCCAGGTCGCTGGTCCGCCGCGGCCCGGCCAGGTCACCGAACCGGGTCGAGGAGGTCTGGGTGACGGTCCCGCCGGCGGCCTTGTAGTCGGCCCCGGCCATGTGCAGCGCGTCCAGCAGCCAGCTCCAGCCGACCTCGGGCAGCAGCGGGTCGCCGGCCATCTCCGGGTCCAGCTCGGCCGATGCGTAGCCGACCAGGCGCAGCGTGCCCTCCCAGGCCTCGTAGCCGGCCGGGTCGTGCAGCAGCACCAGGCGCCCGGTGGCGACCTCGTCGTCGTCGACCACCAGCGTCAGGGCGAGCGCGTGCGTCCACGGGGCCAGCTTCTGCGGCGGCCGTACCTCCTCGATCCGCACCTCCGACCGGACCCGGGCGACCGACAGGCTGCGCACCGCCGCGGCGAACTCGGCGGGCGCGAGCGAGCGCCCCCGCGGTCGGGGCGTGTCGCGTTCGGGCACGGTGGCTGACATCTCTTCGAGCGACCTCTCCGGGGCCTCAGGCCGCCGCGCCGAGCGCGGTCCGGACCGTACGGGGGGCCGGCAGCTCGACCGGCGGGTACGGGCCGAGGAGCAGGGCGGTGCCGCAGTCGCGGCAGGCCAGCTCGGCGCACTCCGGGCCGTGCCCGTCGCCGCAGGGCGGCGTCTCGAAGGCGCGCTCGTCCCCGCACCAGGGACAGAACCTGGTCAGCGTGGGCATCGGACCTCCTCGGGGCACGGTCGGGATAGGTGCTTGTCGACTCGTACGGCGACGGTGACATGCGGCGACCCGGCCGCGCGGGAGGAGCCCCGGCGTGTCGCGGGCCCAACCCTTACCACCGCCCGGTCCGTCCCGGTACGTCCGGTCGCGGGCGGCCGCGGCCCGCGTGACAGGATGGGGCCGATGAGCGCGTCACCGTCGGAGTCCTTGCTGGTCCGGGCGATGCGCCGGCAGCCGGTGGAGCGGACCCCGGTGTGGTTCATGCGCCAGGCCGGCCGGTCGCTGCCCGAATACCGCGCCGTCCGGGCCGGCATCGGCATGCTGGAGTCCTGCACCCGGCCCGAGCTGGTCACCGAGATCACCCTGCAGCCGGTCCGGCGGCACGGGGTCGACGCGGCGATCCTGTTCTCCGACATCATGGTGCCGCTGCGCGCGGCCGGGGTGGACCTGGACATCGTGGCCGGGGTCGGCCCGGTGGTGGCCGACCCGATCCGGGACGAGGCCGCGATCGCGGCGCTGCCGGGCCTGGACCCGGACCAGGTCGGCTTCGTGGCCGCGGCCGTGCGGATGCTGACCGGCGAGCTGGGTGGCATCCCGCTGATCGGGTTCGCCGGGGCGCCGTTCACGCTGGCCAGTTACCTGGTCGAGGGCGGCCCGTCCAAGGACCACGCCCGGACCAAGGCGTTCATGCACGATCGGCCGCAGGCGTGGGCGGCCCTGCTGGACAAGCTGGCCGCCGTCGCCGCCACCTTCCTGCGGGTGCAGGTCGAGGCCGGTGCGTCCGCGCTGCAGCTGTTCGACTCCTGGGCCGGCGCGCTGTCCGCGGCCGACTACGCCCGCTTCGTCCAGCCGCACAGCGCGGCCGTGTTCGCCGCCCTGGCCGACCTGGACGTGCCCAAGGTCCACTTCGGCGTCGGCACCGGCGAACTGCTGGCGCTCCTGGGCGAGGCCGGCGCGGACGTGGTCGGGGTGGACTGGCGGGTGCCGCTGGACGAGGCCTCCCGCCGGATCGGGCCGGACCGCGCGGTGCAGGGCAACCTCGACCCCGCTCTGCTGCTGGCGAGCTGGCCGGTGGTCGAGGCCGAGGTCCGGCGGGTGCTGGCCGAGGGCCGGGCCGCCCCCGGGCACGTGTTCAACCTCGGCCACGGGGTGCCGCCCGGCACCGACCCGGATGTTCTCACTCGGGTTGCGGAGCTGGTGCGGTCGGTGCCGCGCTGACCGACCGGCGGCGCAGCACCCAGCGCGCGGCCAGGGCGGCCGGCACCAGCACGAGCAGGAACGGCAGCACCGCGCCGATCCCGGTCAGCAGCGCGCCGACGGTGGCCGTGAACGCGTCCCAGCCGCCGGTCAGCCCGCCCAGGAACCCGCCCCGCTCGGCCGGCGGGGTCGCGGCGGCGGCCGACCGGGCCCGCAGCTGCAGGGTGATCGTCGCGTAGTTCACCTGCCCGGCCAGCGCCCGCTGCCGGGCCTGCAGCGCCTCCAGCTCGGTGGTCCGCCGGGACAGCTCGCCCTCGACCGACACCACGTCGCCGATCTTCTCGGCCCGGGCCAGGATGGCCCGGACCCGGGCGATGGAGGCCTGCATGGTCGCGACCCGGGAGCTGATGTCGGCCACGTCCTCGGTCACGTCCTCGGTGCTGCTGCTGCGGGACTCCTCGGTGCCGAGCCGGGACAGCTGGTCCAGTACCGCGTCCATCCGGCCCGGCGGCACCTTGAGCACCAGGGTGGCGTGGGCGTCGGCCCCGGAGCCGGAGCGGTCGTCGCCGGCCACCACGCCGCCGGCGGCCCGGGCCGTGGACGCGGCCTCGGTGGCCCGGCCGGTGACGTCCGCGACCACCACGGTGAGCTGGGCCGTACGGATCAGGGCGGGCTGCAGGGCGATCGAGTCGGTCGAGGTCCGCGCGCCCGGGGCGGACGCGGGCGGCTTGGCCGCCGCCGGGGCCGGCGCCACCGCGGCAGAGTCCGCGGACCCGCCCCCGCCGCCGCTGGAGTCGGATCCGGAGCTGCAGCCGAGGAGGGTCCCGGCCAGCGCGATGGTGACCGCGACCAGTCCCAGCCGGCTCGTACGAACGTTCACTGTGCCTCCCGAAGACGGTGGTGGCACTGCGACGCGCGCCCGCGGACGCGGTTCCCGCGCGCGGATCGCGATCCGGTCTCGATCCGCCCGGGGGGAGCGAGCAAGATAGGGCCGTGACGCGCGTCGTGGTGATCGGAGCCGGCATCGCCGGGCTGTCCGCCGCGCTGGCGGTGTCCCGGGACGCGCCGCCGGGGACGAAGGTCACGATCGTCGACGGGGCCTCCAAGGTCGGCGGCAAGCTGCGGGTGTCCGCGGTCGGCGGGCTGCCGGTGGACGAGGGCGCCGAGACGTTCCTGGCCCGGCAGCCGGAGGGCGTCGAGCTGGTCCGCGAGGTCGG
>DATDKW010000353.1:0-12821 GCA_036519715.1 Mycobacteriales bacterium | reverse complement strand
GACCCGGCCATGTTCCGCGAGGTGGCCGAGGAGACGCTCGCCGTGGCGCTGGGCACCGTCGAGGAGGACAACCCCGACGTGAAGATCGAGCGGCGGGTCGAGCACGGGCCGGCGGCGCGGGTGCTGCTGGACGCGGCCGACGGGGCCGCCGTGCTCGTCGTCGGCGCCCGCGGCCTCGGCGGCTTCGCGGGCATGGTCGCCGGATCGGTCAGCCAGCAGGTGCTCAGGCACGCAGAGTGTCCCGTCGTCGTCGTGCGCTGACGCGACCGGGTGTTCATATCAGATCATCGAGAGGGAGACGGCCATGACCGTACGGATCGGCGTCAACGGCTTCGGGCGGATCGGCCGTCTGGTGGTGCGGGCGGCCCGCGACCGCGACATCGAGGTCGTGGGCGTCAACGACGTCACCGGTGTCGCGACGCTCGCGCACCTGCTGAAGTACGACTCGACCTTCGGCCGGTTCCCGGGCTCGGTCGCCGTGGACGGCCAGTTCCTGGTGGTGGACGGGCACCGGATCCGGGCCACGGCCGAACGCGATCCGGCCGAGCTCGACTGGAAGTCCGTCGGCGCGGAGGTGGTGGTCGAGTCGACCGGCAGGTTCCGGACCCGCGCCGACGCCGCCCGCCATCTCAAGGCCGGGGCGCGCAAGGTCGTGCTGTCAGCGCCGGGCAAGGACGTCGACGCCACCCTCGTGCTCGGCGTCAACGCCGGCGACTACGACCCCGCGGTCCACGACGTCGTGTCCAACGCGTCCTGCACGACCAACTGCATCGCGCCGATGACGAAGGTGCTGCACGAGGCCTTCGGGTTCACCCGGGGCTTCCTGACCACGGTGCACGGCTACACCAACGACCAGAACGTCCTGGACGGGCCGCACAAGGACCTGCACCGGGCGCGCGCGGCCGCCGTGAACGTGATCCCGACCAGCACCGGCGCCGCCCGCGCGGTCGGTCTGGTGCTGCCCGAGCTGGCCGGCCGGCTCGACGGCTGCGCGTTGCGGGTGCCGGTCGAGGACGGGTCGCTGTGCGATCTGGCCGCCGTGCTGGACCGGGACGTCACCGTGGACGAGGTCAACGCCGCCTTCCGGGCCGCGGCCGACGGCGAGCTGGCCGGACTGCTGCGCTACAACGAGGACCCGATCGTCTCCCGCGACGTCGTCGGCGACCCGGCGTCCTGCGTCTTCGACGCCACGCTGACCCAGGCCCACGGGAACCTGGTCAAGGTCTTCGGCTGGTACGACAACGAGTGGGGCTACACCCAGCGCCTGCTCGACCTCGTCCAGCTCGTCGCCGGACCGGACCAGTAAGCCGGACGGGACCAGTGAGCCGGACGGGAGCAGTGAGACCGTGACGACACACCACGAGCCGGCGACCCGGTCCACACCCGAGCCGACCCCCGACCGTCCCGGCCCGGTGGTCGTGGGAGTCGACGGCACACCCCGTTCGATCGGGGCCCTGCGGTGGGCCGCGGAGGAGGCGGCCCACCGCGGAACCGGTCTCTGGGCGGTGCACGCCTGCCAACCGGAGCCCGCCGTCGCGCCGTACGCCCCGGTGCATCCGGTGCGACCCGGTCCCGACGAGGTCGTCGGTACCGAAACCGAGCACCTGGCCGACCTCGTCCGGATGGCGCTGGGCGACCGGCCGGGAGTCCCGGTGCGCCAGATCTGCAAGCCGGCGTCGGCCATCCGGACGCTGCTGGCCTACGGCCACGGTGCATCGATGCTCGTGCTGGCAACAAGTACCGACCTGGCAACCGGTGTCGGGCTCGGGTCCACCGCACTCGCCTGCGTGCGCAATCCCCCCTGTCCCGTGGTGATCCTGCCCGATGGGAGCTGGCCATGACGACGCCGTACGAGCCCGCTGCGGTCGCGGAGACACACTGTGCCGTCGTGCTGTTCACCGGTGACCGGGCGTACAAGATGAAGAAGCCGGTGGATCTGGGCTTCCTCGACTTCCGCACCGTCGCTGCGCGGCGACGGGCCTGCGAGCGGGAGGTCCGCCTCAACTCCCGGATCGCGCCGGACGTGTATCTCGGGGTCGCGGACGTCACCGGGCCGGACGGCGCGTTGTGCGACTCGCTCGTCGTGATGCGCCGGATGCCGGCTCGCCGCCGACTGTCCACTTTGGTCAAGTCCGGGGTGGACGTCCGCGACGGCCTGCGAGCCCTGGCCAAGCAACTGGCCACGTTCCACGCCGGCGCCCGTCACGACGCGCAGACGGCCGCCGAAGGCAGCCGTGACGCCGTACGGGAACGATGGCAGGACAGCTTCGAGCAGACCCGGCCGTTCCGCGGGGGAATCCTGGACGAGGCTGAGACGGCCGAGGTGGAGCGGCTCGCCCTGCGCTACCTCGCCGGCCGGGAGCGGCTCTTCTTCGACCGCGCGGTCGCCGGGTTGGTCCGGGACGGCCACGGCGACCTGCTGGCCGACGACGTCTTCCTCCTCCCCGACGGCCCCCGCGCCCTGGACTGCCTGGAGTTCGACGACCGGCTCCGCTACGTCGACGGTCTGGATGACGCGGCGTTCCTGGCGATGGACCTCGAGCACCTCGGCGCCCCCGGACTCGGCCGGTCGTTCCTGGACTGGTATCTCGAGTTCTCCGGCACGCCGCGGGCACCGTCGCTGGAGCACCACTACCTGGCCTACCGTGCTTTCGTCCGGGCCAAGGTGGCCTGTCTGCGGGCCGCGCAGGGCGACCCGGCAGCGCGACTCGACGCCCGTGCCTACGTCGGCATCGCGCTACGACATCTGCAGGCCGGCCGTGTCCGCCTCGTGCTAATCGGCGGGCTCCCCGGCACCGGCAAGTCCACGCTGGCCGGTGCCCTGGCCGACCGGATGGGCGCGGCCTTGTTCCGGAGCGACCGGATCCGCAAGGAGTTCGCCTTTCTTCGCCCGGACAAGCCTGCGGGGGCGCCCTACCGGACCGAGCTGTACGACCCCGAGGTGACCGAGGCGACGTACCGGGCGCTGCTGGACGACGCCCGGGCCACGCTCGAACGCGGCGGGTCCGTGGTGCTGGACGCATCATGGTCGGACGCCCACCAGCGAGACCTCGCGATCGAGCTGGCCGGGGCCGTCGACGCCGACCTGACCCAGCTGCAGTGCGCCGCACCACCAGAGGTGGCGGTGCAGAGGCTGGAGGCCCGGGCCGGCACCGGCGACCCGTCCGACGCCGACCCGGGCATCGCCGCCGCCATGGCCGCGGACTTCGCGCCCTGGCCGTCGGCGACCGTGCTGGACACGACCGCACCGGTGGATGCCTGCGTCACCGCGGCCGTCGGCGTTCTCGGTGCCGGTGACCTCCGACCCTGGTCACCGTCCGCGGCCGCGTGAAGTCTGGAGTGGACAGACAACAGCGAGAAGGAGCAGCCATGCGTGCCGCCGTCGTACCGTCCCTCGGAGCCCCGGTCGAGATCCGGGACCTGCCGGTCCCCGACCCCGGCGCCGGGCAGGTCCTGGTCCGCATGGAGACGAGCGGGCTGTGCCACACCGACATCCACGCCGCCCGCGGCGACTGGCCGGTGACCCCGGTCGCACCGTTCATCCCCGGGCACGAGGGCGTGGGCGTGGTGACCGCCACCGGCCCGGGAGTCACCACACCGCCCGTCGGCACCCGCGTCGCACTGCCGTGGCTCGGCTCCGCCTGCGGCAGCTGCCGCTACTGCGTGTCCGGCTGGGAGACCCTCTGCCAGGACCAGAAGAACACCGGCTACTCGATCGACGGCACGTACGCTGAATACGCCGTCGCCGACGCCCGCTTCGTCGTGCCGGTCCCGGACGGCATCGACCCTCTGGACGCGGCCCCGCTGACGTGCGCCGGAGTCACGACGTACAAGGCCATCAAGGTCTCCGGGGCGCGCTCGAGCGACCTGGTCAGCATCGTGGGCGTCGGCGGCCTCGGGCACCTGGCCGTGCAGTACGCGGCCATCGCGGGCGCCACCGTCGTCGGCGTCGACGTCCGGCAGGAAAAGCTCGACCTGGCGAAGCGGCTCGGCGCCACCTACACCGTCGACGCCTCCATCGAGGATCCGGCCGAGGCCGTCCAGCGGCTCGGCGGCGCCGATGTCGCCGTCGCCCTCTCGGTGAACCCGACCGCGATCCAGCAGGCGCACGCGTCGCTGCGCCCCGGTGGCCGGTTGGTGCTCGTCTCCCTGCCCAAGGCCGGCGAGCTGTCCGTGCCGATCTTCAGCACCGTGCTCAAGGGGATCAGCATCATCGGCTCCATCGTCGGAACCCGGCAGGACCTCCGTGAGGTCTTCGAACTGCACGCCGCCGGGCGCACCCGGGTGATCGCCGAGGCCCGGCGCCTGGAGCAGGTCAACGAATCCTTCGACGAGGTGCTCGCCGGCGACGTCGCCGCCCGCCTGGTCTTCCGCTTCTGAGGCCGACGACCACCACCTCGCTCGCCGGGCGGCCGCCGGCCCGGCCGCCCGGCACCTGAGCCGGATCAGCCGTGGTCTGATCCTCGGTCCGACGACGGGACCTGACGAGTGACTTCCGGCCCTGCCGGGCCGCAGCGCCGTCCGCTGTGCTGGTGGATGACCGTCCATCCCGCGATGGGAGGAGACCGTGACCGAGATGCGTGCCGTGAAGCGTCGTCGAGACAGCGAGCCGCTGCTGGTGGCCGAGCGGGTCCGGAAGGTCTACCGCACCGGTGACGTCGAGGTCACCGCTCTGCGCGGGCTCGACCTCGAAGTGGATGCCGGCGAGCTGGTGGCGGTGATGGGGCCTTCCGGCTCCGGCAAGACCACACTCCTGAACTGCCTGTCCGGACTGGACGACATCGACAGCGGCCGGGTGCTCATCGGCGGCAAGGACCTGTTCGCGATGAGCGATGCCGACCGGACGGAGCACCGGGCCCGCTCGATGGGCTTCGTCTTCCAGTCCTTCAACCTCATCCCGGTCTTCACCGCGGCCGAGAACGTCGAGCTACCGCTGCTGCTGGTCGGCACCGACCGGCTCGCTGCGCGATCGCGGGCCCTGGCCATGCTCGACCGGGTGGGGCTCGCCCACCGGGCCACCCATCGACCCAACGAGATGTCGGGCGGCGAGCAGCAGCGGGTCACCATCGCGCGCGCCCTGGTGGCCCGGCCGGCCATCGTCTGGGCCGACGAACCGACCGGCAACCTCGACACCGTGATGGCCGAACAGGTGATGGACCTCCTGCGGCAGCTCAACGCCGAGGAGGGCCAGACCATCGTGCTGGTCACCCACGACCCGAGCATCGGCGCGATGGCCGGTCGCCTGGTGCGCATGCGCGACGGTGCCCTCGTGGCCGACGAGCGCGCCGTCGCCGGCCGCCCTGCCTGACCGGAGCCCGCCATGTACCCGGAACTCACCCTCCCGCTGGTCGTGCTGGCCGGCGCCGCCCTCGGCTACGTCGCCACGGTGGTCGTCCGCCAGCCCGTGTCCCGGCGGCTCGCCCTGCGCCAGGTGACACGGCGACCGGCGGAGTCGCTGCTCGTCGTGCTCGGCGCCGTCCTCGGCACCGCCCTGCTGGTCGCCAGCCTCGCCGTCGGCGACTCGCTCAACCGCTCGGTCCGCCAGTCCGCGTACGAGGTCCTGGGTCCGATCGACGAGTACGTCCGCACCACCGACCCGGCCCTGGGCGCCGAGGCGGCCCGCCGGCTGGAGGCGCTGCGCGGCGACCCCCGGGTCGACGGCCTGCTCACCGTCCGCGGCGACCAGGTCGCGGCCGAGCGTGTCGACGGCACCGGCCGGCGGGCCGAGCCCCGGGCGCTCGTGTGGGAGCTGGACTTCGCCGCGGCCGCCCGGTTCGGGACGCCGACGCCGTCCGGCATCGACGTCGCCGACCCGGGCCCTGGCGGAGCTGTGCTCAATCGCCACCTGGCCGACTCGCTCCGAGCCGCGCCGGGCGACGCCATCACCGTCTTCGCCTACGGCAAGCCGCTGCGGCTGACCGTCCGCGCCGTCGTCCCGGCGGAGGGCCTGGCCGGCATGGGCATCGGCGCCGCGGTCAACCGGGACGCCTTCGTCACGCCGGGCACGCTCGCCGCCGCCGCTGCCGGTACGAGCCGCGCGCCGACGACCACGACCCTGGTGTCCAACGCCGGCGATGTGGAGAACGGCGTCGCCGGCACCGACGAGGTGACCGGACGGATCCGGGCCGCGCTCGGCGGGCTGGCCGGTCGAGGCACCGAGATCGCCACGGTGAAGCGGGAGGTGCTCGACGCGGCCGACGAGGCCGGGGCGGTCCTCGGATCGCTGTTCCTGTTCATCGCCAGCTTCAGCATCGTCGCCGGGATCATGCTGCTGATGAACATCTTCGTGATGCTCGCGGACGAGCGCCGCGGGCAGCTGGGGATGTTGCGGGCGGTGGGGATGCGCCGCCGCCGGGTCACCGCGGGCTTCGCGGTCGAGGCGTCCATCTACACGGGACTGGCCGCGATACTCGGTGCCGTGCTCGGGGTGGTGATCGCCCGGGCCGTGGTCGGCGTCGCGGTCAACATCCTCAACGGCTTCGCCACCGGCGACCAGCGCCTGACTCTCGTCTTCGCCGTGACCCCGCGCAGCATCGTCAACGGGGTGGCCGCCGGCTTCGTCATCTCGTTCCTCGCGGTCGTGCTGACCAGCGTCCGGATCGCCCGGCAGAACGTCATCGCGGCGATTCGCGACCTCGACGTGCGACCCCCGGCCAGGCAGGTCCGGCGGGCCGTCGTGGTCAGCGCGGTCGCGACGGTGCTGCTGGCCGCCGTGACGGTGCCAGTGGTGGTGGAGGGCCGCAACGGCGCGCTCACCTACCTGCTGCCGGCGTTGACCGCGTTCGCGGCCGTGCCGCTGCTGCGGACCCGGCTCGGGGCGCGGGCGGCGTACACGACCGTGGCCGGCGTCGCCCTGGCCTGGGGGCTGCTGGCGAACATCGCCCGGCCGGCCATCTACGACACCTCCTCGACGGCCACGTACATCGTGCTCGGCTGTCTGCTGTCGGGCGCCGCCGTCGTCCTGGTGAGCATGAACCAGGACGTGCTGCTGCGGCCGCTGCGGGCGGTGGTCGAGCGGCCCGGCGAGGCCGGGCTGGCGGCTCGGCTGGCCATCGCGTACCCGACCGCCCGGCGGTTCCGGACCGGTGCCACGCTTGCCATGTACGCCGTCGTCACCCTGGTCATCGTGCTGCTGATCCAGATCTCCGCCATCGTCGACGCCGGTGTCTCCGACGCGGTCGCCAAGGCGGCGGGCACCTCGACCCTGCGCGTCGACTTCAGCCGCAGCGCGCCGCTGCCCGATCCCGCCGCGGACCTGACGCGAGCGTCAGGGGGCGCGGTCACGGCCGTGACGCCCATGATCACCGCGACCGCGGACGGCGCGGACCCGCTGGGCCGGGCCACGCGTCCCCTGCCGGTGCTGGCGATCGGGGTGCCGGCCGGCTTCGCCGCCGGGGCGCCGGAGATCCGCGACCGACTGTCCACCCTGGACACCAGCGCGGACGCGTGGCGACTGGTCGAACGGGATCCCCGGTACGTGCTGCTGGACAACTTCTACGGATCTTCCGGCGGTCCGCAGGGCAAGGCGATCGCGGCCGGGACGACGCTGCCGCTGACCGACACCCGCACCGGGAAGATCACCCGGTTCGTGGTCGCCGGCCTCATCGACGACGCGACCGCCTTCTACGGCATCGATCCCGGCGAGCAGCGCTGGCCGGTGGTCATGAGCACCGCGGCCGCACGCACGGCGTTCGGGTCGGCGGCGGCACCGACCACGGCCTTCGCCCGGACGGCCCCCGGCACCGACCTGGCCGGCCTGCGGACGACGCTGCAGGGCGACCTGCTGGCCAACGGGGTCGTCGTCACCGACCTGCGGGCCCGGGTGGAGGCGGCGTACACGGCCAACCGGCAGCTGTTCCGGCTGATGCAGGGCTACCTCGCGCTCGGGCTGCTGGTCGGCATCACCGGTCTCGGAGTGATCATGGTCCGGGCGGTCCGCGAGCGCCGCCGCACCATCGGGGTGCTGCGGGCGCTCGGCGTCCGGGCGTCGACGGTACGGCGGTCCTTCCTCGCCGAGAGCACATTCATCGCGGTCGAGGGGGTCGCGATCGGGACGGTCCTCGGGGTGCTCACGACCTGGGTGCTCTACACCAACAGCCCCGCCTTCGGGACGCTCACCGTGCCGTTCCCGATCGCCTGGACCGCGATCGCGGTCACCGTCGGCGCCACGCTCGTCGCGTCCCTGTTGGTGACCGCGGCGCCGGCGCGGCGGGCGGCCCGCATCCGCCCGGCCGTCGCGGTCCGGGTGGCCGACTGACCCCGTACGGAGGTTCCCATGAACAACGGCAGAAGGATCCTCGTCGGCGTCGACGGGTCCGGCCCGGACTGGGCCGCGCTGGACTGGGCCGCGGCCGAAGCGGCCTCGCTGGGGGTGGACCTCGCCCTGGTCCACGCCGGCGGTTGTCGGCCGGCGCCCGGTTGGGAGCCGCCGGACGTGCGGGCGCAGCACTCCCGCTGGACCCGCGAGGTGGTCGATGCGGCGGTCAGCCGGGCGCACGTCTGCGCGGCCGACGTGGCCGTGCAGGCCTGGCCGCTGGACGGCGACCCCATCGCGGAGCTCCTCCGGCTGGCCGGCGACGCGGACCGGGTGGTCCTCGGGCTCCTGCACGGCTGCGGGGCGGGGAGCCGGCTGCGAGGCTCCGCGCCGGCCCAGATCGCGGCTCGGGCCGGCCGCCCGGTCGTCGTGGTCAGGGGCCGGCCCGGTCCCCGCGGACCAGTGGTGGCCGGCATCGACGGGACCGACGCGGACGACGCGGTCCTCGAGCAGGCGCTCGGGTACGCGCGGCGACACCGGCTGCCCTTGCGGGCGCTGCACCTGTGCCGGACCGCGATCGTGGACCCGAGCGGGCTGACCGACGCGTACGTGCCGGGAGAGGACGCCACCGAGATCGTGGAGACCGCCGTCGCTCGCTGGGCCTGGGCGTACCCGGAGGTGCTGGTCGAGTCCGCTGCCCTGCCGGGACCGGCGGCACAGCGGCTGGTCGAGGTCAGCGCGGGCGCGGGTCTCGTCGTCGTCGGTGGCGGCGGTCGCGCCGGCCTGCCCGCGGTGCTGCGGGGATCGGTCGGCCATGCTCTGCTCCGAAAGTCCCGGTGCCCCGTCCTGCTGGCCCGCTGAGGATCTTCCGCAGCGGCCATCGGGGTCGTTGGACCCTGCCCCGCCGGCGGTCCCGGCGCGAGCCTGGAGGTATGACGACGACATCGGTGCCGCCCGCGGCGGCCACGGCTGGCTGGGACGCGCTGCTCGCCGACGGCGGTGTCGTCCGCATCCGCCCTGTCACCCCGACCGACGCCGGGGCGCTGACGGCCCTGCACCGGGCGGCCTCCGACCGCAGCATCTACCTGCGCTACTTCAGCCTGAACCGGGCGGCCGGCAATGAATACGTGGCGAAGGTCGCGGCCGGCGGACCGGACCAGATCACGCTGCTGGCCGAGCAGCACGGCACCGTCGTCGGCATGGCCGGCTGCATCCGGACCCCGGGTACGGCCGAGGCCGAGGTGGCGATGCTGGTGGCCGACACCCACCAGCACCGCGGCGTCGGCACGCTGCTGCTGGAGCACCTGGCCGCGCTGGCCCGCCGGGCGGGCATCCGCTCGTTCGTCGCGGACACACTGGTCGAGAACAGTCTCATGCAGAAGGTGTTCACCGATGCCGGTCTCGCGTTGGACCGGCGGACCGACTGCGACGTCACCTTCGTCACCGTCGGGCTGACCCCGACCCCCGCGGCCCAGGACGCGGTCGACCGCCGGGAACGGATAGCCGACGTGGCCAGCCTCCGGCACGTGCTGGCGCCCCGGTCCATCGCCGTGGTCGGCGCCAGCGACCGGCCCGGGTCGGTCGGCGGGGCGGTGCTGCGCAACATCATCGCCGGCCACTACCGCGGAATCCTGCACCCGGTGAACCCGAACCGGAAATGGGTGCAGCGGCTGCCGGCGTACCCGTCCGTGCTGGCGCTGCCGGAGCCGGTCGACCTGGCCGTGATCGCCGTGCCGGGACACGCGGTCTCGCAGGTCGTCAGCGAGTGCGGCGAGCGCGGCATCCCGGCCGCCGTGGTGCTCTCGGCCGGCTTCGGTGAGGCCGGCGCACCCGGCGCCGAACGGGAACGCGATCTGCTGCGGACGGCCCGGGCCGCCGGAGTGCGGCTGGTCGGCCCGAACTGCCTCGGCGTCGCCGCCACCGCACCGGACCTCCGGCTCAACGCCACCTTCGGCGCCATCCCGCCACCGGCCGGCGTGGTCGGGCTGGCCTCCCAGTCCGGTGCCCTCGGGATCGGGCTGCTGGCTGAGACGGCCCGCCGCCACATCGGCGTCTCCGGCTTCGTCTCACTCGGCAACAAGCTCGACGTCAGCGGCAACGACCTGCTGCTCTACTGGGAGGACGACCCGGCGACGAAGGTGATCGCCCTCTACCTGGAGTCCTTCGGCAACCCGGCCAAGTTCCTCCGGCACGCCGGCCGGATCTCCCGGCACAAGCCGATCGTCGCGCTCAAGGCCGGCCGCACGACCGCCGGTGCCCGCGGCGGAGCCTCACACACGGCCGCCGCCGCCACCCCGCCCGTGGTCGTCTCCACGCTGCTGCGGCAGGCCGGCGTCATCCAGGTCGGCAGCACCGAGGAGCTGCTCGACGTCGCCCAGCTGCTGTCCGGGCAGCCGGTCCCGGCCGGGTCGCGCCTCGGCATCCTCGGCAACGCCGGCGGTCCCGGCATCCTCGCCGCCGACGCCACCGCCGACGCCGGGCTCGACGTACCCGAGCTGTCCGCGGCGACCCAGGACGCGCTGGGCCGGGCCGTCCCCGGCCTGGTCTCGGCCCGCAACCCGGTCGACCTCGGCGCCGCCGCCGACGCCGGCGCGTACGAGCGGGCGATGCGGGTGCTCCTCGCCTCCGGCGAGGTGGACTCGGCCGTGGTGATCCACGCCGCGACCGCCGTGGCCGTTCCCTCATCCGTCGGCACCGCGATTCGGCACGCGGCCCGCGCCGGAGGTGCCCGCACGACGGTGGCCGCCGTGCTCATCGGTACCGACGCCGGCGGCGTCCTCACCGACCCCACCGACATGGTCCCGACGCTGCCGCCCTACGCGTTCGCCGAGTCGGCGGTCCGGGCGATCGGTCACGCGGCGGCGTACGGCGCCTGGCTGCGCCGGGAGCCCGGGACCGTGCGGACCCCGGCCGGCCTGGACGTCGCCGGCATCCGCGCGATCGCCATCAACGCGCTGGCCGACCACCCGGCCGGACGCTGGCTCGACCCCTACGAGACCGCCGACCTGGTGGCCCTAGCCGGGATTCCCTACTGCCGGACCGAGTACGCCGCGACCGCCGGCGAGGCGGTCGACGCGGCCGAGCGGCTCGGCCTGCCGGTGGCACTCAAGACCGCCGCGACGCTGGCGCACAAGACCGACCTCGGCGGCGTACGGACCGGGCTGGCCGACGCGGCGGCCGTACGGGCCGCGTACGAGTCGGTGACGGCCGCGATCCCAGGCGGGGTGCTGGTCCAGCGGATGGTGGGCGGCGGCGTCGAGCTGCTGGCCGGGATCAGCCGCACCGAGCCGTACCCGCCGGTGCTGCTGCTCGGTCTCGGCGGGACCGCCACGGCCCTGCTCGGCGACACCGCCACCCGCCTGGCCCCGGTCAGCGACGCCGACGCGCACGACATGGTCCGCGAGCTGCGCTCGTCCCCGCTGCTGTTCGGCTACCGCGGCGCGCCGAAGGCCGACGTGGGCGCGCTGGAACACGTACTGATGCGCCTGGGGACCCTGGCCGACGAGGTTCCGGAGATCGCCGAGATTGATCTCAACCCGGTGCTGGTCGGTCCCGATGGCGTCGTGACCGTGGACGCGAAGATCCGCGTCGCCCCGGTCGGCCGGGCACACGACGCCCTGCAGGACCCGCTATTCCGCCGCCTCCCCTAACCTCGCAAGTACCCAGGACAGATTGATGACCACGCTCACGACAGGCCGGCCACCACGGCACAGGGCCTTGACCTTGCGTGCGCCGCCGCGCTGGCCGTCGACGACGTGGCGGCCGAATTGAGGACGACCTCGCAGGGGCTCACCGACGCCGAGGCGGCGCGACGACTGGCCGATTGTGGTCCCAATGCGATGTCAACGCACCAGGCTCGGTTGCTGCCGGTGATCGGGCATCAGCTGCGGTCACCGCTGCTGGGCCTGCTGGTCGCCGCCGCGACCGCCTCCTTCTTCGTCGGCGAGCGCAGCGATGCCGTGATCATCGGCGTGATCGTCGCCCTGTCGGTGGGGCTCGGGCTGGTCAACGAATACCGGGCGGAGAAGGCGGCGGAGGACCTGCACTCCCGGATCTCGCACCGCGCCCTCACCGTCCGAACTGGACGGCCGGTGCCGGTGGACGTCGTCGGCCTGGTGCAGGGGGACGTGGTGCAGCTCCGGCTGGGCGACATCGTGCCGGCCGACATGCGGCTGCTGGTCGCCGATGGCCTGGAGTGCGACGAGTCGGTGCTGACCGGAGAGTCCCTGCCGGTGGAGAAGGACACCGCCGCCGTCGGTCCAGGAGCCGCGCTGGCGGACCTCGAGGTCCTTGCGCAGCAGGTGCTCGCGGACCGAGTGGCCGAGGGCCGGCGCATCTTCGCCAACACCCGGCGGCTCTGGCAGCTTCCGCGGCGCCGGGGGGTCCCGCGGCCGCATGGATTCGCCGTACGCGCCGGGCACCCTCTTGGTCTGGGACGTCCCGCTGCGCTGAGCTCAGGCGTCGAGGTCGCCGGTGCGGCGCAGCTCGGTCGCGAGGATCGCGGCCTGCGTACGCCGCTGCATGCCCAGCTTCGCCAGCAGATGCGACACGTAGTTCTTCACCGTCT
>DATDKW010000352.1:0-10086 GCA_036519715.1 Mycobacteriales bacterium | reverse complement strand
GGCCCCGTCGGCCTCGGTCACCCAGGCGCCACCACCGTCCACAGTGGAGTGCACCGCGACCGGCGAGATGCCCAGCGACCGGCAGGTCCGGATCACCCGCCGCGCGATCTCGCCCCGGTTGGCGACCAGCAGCCGGGTGATCTGTGCCCGTTCCTCCGACAGCCCACCAGGCGCAGGCGCCGGGGGGACGGCCCTCCTCGCTCCCCGCTCGCGCTGCGGGCTCTCGCGCTCGCTCATCGGAACACCCCGTAGCCGCGGGTGCCCTGCCAGGACGAGGAGTGCACGGCGGACAGGCACAGCCCCAGCACCGTCCGGGTGTCCCGCGGGTCGATCACCCCGTCGTCGTACAGCCGGCCGGACATCGCGAACGCCAGCGACTGCTCCTCGATCTGCGCCTCCACCGCCTCCCGCAGGGCCTTGTCCCCGGCCTCGTCGTACGCCTGCCCGCGCGCGGCCGCCGCTTGCCGGGCCACGATCGACAGCACCCCGGCCAGCTGCGCCGGTCCCATCACCGCCGACTTCGCGCCCGGCCAGCTGAACAGGAACCGCGGGTCGTACGCCCGGCCGCACATGCCGTAGTTGCCGGCCCCGTAGGACGCGCCCATCACCACGGTCAGGTGCGGCACCCGCGAGTTGGACACCGCGTTGATCATCAGCGCGCCGTCCCGGATGATCCCGGCCTGCTCGTACGCGGCCCCGACCATGTAGCCGGTCGTGTTCTGCAGGAACACCAGCGGGGTGTCGGTCTGGTTGGCCAGCTGGATGAACTGCTGCGCCTTCTGCGCCTCCTCCCCGAACAGCACGCCGCGGGCGTTGGCCAGCACCCCGACCGGGTAGCCGTGGATCGACGCCCACCCGGTCAGCAGCGACGTCCCGTACGCGGGCTTGTGCTCGTCGAAGCGGGACCCGTCCACGACCCGGGCCAGCACCTCCCGCGGGTCGTACGGTACCCGCAGGTCGCCACCGGCGATGCCGAGCAGCTCGTCCGGGTCGTACCGGGGCTCGTCCGGGGGCTCCGACGGCCCGGGCCCGGTCTTGCGCCAGTTGAGCCGGGCCACGATCCGGCGGCCGATCCGCAGCGCGTCCCGCTCGTCGGCGGCCAGGTGGTCGGCCAGCCCGGACACGGTCGCGTGCATGACCGCCCCGCCCAGCGACTCGTCGTCGGCGTCCTCGCCGGTGGCCATCTTCACCAGCGGCGGGCCGCCCAGGAACACCTTGGACCGGTCCCGGATCATCACCACGTGGTCGCTCATGCCGGGCACGTACGCGCCGCCGGCGGTGGAGTTGCCGAACACCAGCGCCACCGTGGGGATCCCGGCCGCGGACAGCCGGGTCAGGTCGCGGAACAACCGTCCGCCCGGGACGAAGATCTCGGCCTGGCTGGGCAGGTCGGCGCCGCCCGACTCGACCAGGTTGACCAGCGGCAGCCGGTTCTCCCGAGCGATGTCGTCGGCCCGGAAGGCCTTGCGGACCGTCCACGGGTTGCTGGCGCCGCCCCGCACGGTCGGGTCGCTGGCCACGACGACGCACTCCACCCCGGACACCACGCCGATCCCGGTCACGATCGACGCCCCGACCGCGTAGTCGCTGCCCCAGGCGGCCAGCGGGGACAGCTCCAGGAACGGCGAGTCCCGGTCCAGCAGCAGCTCGATCCGCTCCCGGGCCAGCAGCTTGCCCCGGCCGCGGTGCCGCTCGACGTACTTCGGCCCGCCGCCGGCCCGCGACTTCGCCAGCTCACCGTCCAACTCGGACACCTGGGCCAGCCCGTTCTCGTACGCGGCCCGGTAGGCCGGCGACGCGGTGTCCAACGAGGACCGGATCACAGGAGCACCTCCGGGACGTCCACGAGGCGGGAGCGGAGCCACTCGCCGAGCGCCTTGCCCTGCGGGTCGAAGCGGGTGCTGGCCGTGACGCCCTCGCCCAGGATCCCGTCGACGACGATGTTCACCGCGCGCAGGTTGGGCAGCGGGACCGCGAACCACGGGAAGCCCGCCGCCTCCGGCAGCAGCTGGTGCAGCCACTCGGTGGTGAGCCGGCCCAGGAACCACTCGTACGCGGCGTCGGTGCGGAACCAGACCCCGATGTTGGCCCGGCCGCCCTTGTCGCCGGAGCGGGCGTGCGCGATCGTCCCCAGCGGCACCCGCCGGGTCGCCCCCGGCTCCACCGCCGCCCCGGCCCCCTCTGCGGGCCCGCCGACCGGATCGGTCTCCGGCCCAGCCGTCTCGGCCGGTGGCGGAACCGGCACCCGCGACCCGTCCGGCAGCACCGCCACATGGTCCACAGTGGACTGGGACACGAACGACGCCGTGAAGACCCCGTACGGCGAGGCGTCCCCGGGCGGCGCCGTCACGTGGAACCCCGGGTACGACGCCAGCGCCAGCTCGATCGGCACCCGGGAGAACACCCGGCCGACCTTGTCCCTGTCCCGGTCCCGTACGGACAGGTGCAGCAGCGCGCTGGCCGTCTCCTCGGTGTCCGCGTCCGGGTGGTCGGTGCGGGCCAGTGTCCACTCCAGACCCTCGGGCCGGGCCGCCGCCAGCGCGTCCTCGACCTGGGTCCGCACCAGCTCCGCCTTGGCCTCGATGTCCAGCCCGGTGAGCACGAACGTGGTCGCGTTGCGGAAGCCGGCCAGCCGCACCGTGCCCACCTTGAGCTCCGGCGGCGGGGCCGTCCCGCGCACGCCGGAGATGCGGACCCGGTCCGGGCCGTCGTGGTCCAGCCGGATCGTGTCGAAGTGGGAGACCACGTCCGGGCCGAGGTAGTCGGCCCGGCCGATCTCGTACAGCAGCTGGGCCGTGACGGTGTCCACGGTGACCGCGCCGCCGGTGCCGGCGTGCTTGGTGACCACCGCCGAGCCGTCCGCGGCCACCAGCGCCAGCGGGAAGCCCGGGTGGCGCAGGTCGAGCTTCCGGAACCCGGTGAAGTTGCCGCCGGTGGCCTGGGCGCCGCACTCCAGCACGTGCCCGGCCACGGTGGCACCGGCCAGCGCGGTCCAGTCATCGCGCGCCCAGCCGTGGTGCCAGGCCGCCGGTCCGACCAGCAGCGAGGCGTCCGTGACCCGGCCGGTGACCACGATGTCGGCCCCGCCGCGCAGGCACTCGACGATCCCCCAGCAGCCCAGGTACGCGTTGGCGACGCCGCCGTCGGCCGGCAGCTCGTCGCCGAGCACGTGCCCGACGGCGACGGTGAGCCCGAGCCGGTCGGCCAGCGCGGAGACGGCCGCGGCCAGCCCGGCGGGGTTGAGCCCGCCCGCGTTGACCACCATCTTCACGCCCCGCTCGACCGCCAGCCCCAGGCAGTCCTCGAGCTGGCGCAGGAACGTCTTCGCGTATCCGGTCGCCGGGTCCTTGAGCCGGTCCCGGGCCAGGATGAGCATGGTCAGCTCGGCCAGGTAGTCGCCGGTGAGCACGTCCAGCGGGCCGCCCTCCAGCATCTCCCGCATCGCGGCCAGCCGGTCGCCGTAGAACCCGCTCATGTTGCCGATCCGGATCACTGGGCCGCCCTCGGTTCGGTGCGCCGGCCGGGGGATCGCAAGGTCCTCTCCAGCTGGTGGCTCCACTCGGCCAGCAGCCGGGTCCGGCGGGCCGAGTCGTCGGTGAGCAGGCTGGCCACGCCCAGCCCGCGCATCAGGTCCAGCGTCGCCTGCACCGACTCGCGGACGCCGGGGCGGGACTCGTCCGCGCCCAGCAGCTCCACGGTCAGCCGGTGCACCTCCCGGCCGAACCGGGCCTCCACCGGGACCAGGGCCGCGCGCAGGGCCGGGTCGGTCCGGGCGGCGACCCAGACCTCGATCGCGGCCGAGAACAGCGGGCCGGTGAAGAGCGTGGCCAGCAGCCCGAGCGTGCCTGAGACCCGGTCGCCGCCGGCCGGCAGCGCGGCCGCCTCTGCCCGCAGCTCCGCGGACCGCCGCTCGGCCAGGTGTTCGACCGCGGCGACGAGGAGGTCGGACTTGGTCCGGTAGTGGTGCAGCTGGGCGCCGCGGGAGACCCCGGCCCGCTCCGCCACCAGGGTGGTCGTGGTGCCGGACCAGCCCCGCTCGACCAGGCACTCCACCGCGGCCTCCAGCACCCGCCGCTGCGTCGACCGGCTGCGCTGCTGCTGCCGGGTCGCGGTCACACCCGGAGCCTCCCGGAGCATCCACAAACAGTCAAGCCTGCTTGTTTTCCCGCCTGGATCGTCGACCGGGTAAGGGCCGAACGGGTGAAACAGATGTTGGGGGGCAGCGGGACTCCGGGGGTTGTGCCCTATGCTTCAGCCCTCCGGTTCCGATCCCCCCACGGCGCCGGAGACCCCACCAGAAGGCGGGGGACGCCTCACCGCGTCCCCCGCCTTCCCCCTTTCCAGGCCCGGCCACGATCATCTCCGGCCCGCGACCGGCCGGCTCCGCGCCCCGCCAGATCCGGCCCCGGCCAGATCCGGCCCCGGCCAGATCCGAGAGGACGGCGGGATCCGGAGCGGCGCCGGGATCCGGAGCGGACGGTCCGGGTCAGCCGGCGTGGGAGACCGCGGACGCCGGGACGGCCGGGAAGCTCACCGTGGCGATCAGGCCGGGGTGCGCATCGGACAGCGACACGGTGCCGCCGTGCGCGGTGACCAGCTCGCGGACAATGGCCAGGCCCAGGCCGGCGCCGCCGGAGTCGCGGGTGCGGGAGTTGTCGAGGCGGGTGAAGCGGTCGAACACCCGCTCCCGGTCCTCGACCGGGATGCCCGGGCCGTCGTCGGTGACGGTGAGCCGGCCCGGTCCGGCCGAGACCGTCACCGCGGTCCGGGCGTGGCGGACGGCGTTGTCGACGAGGTTGGTCAGGACCCGCCGGGCGGCGTTGGCGTCGGCCGACACCACGCAGGTGTCCTGGCACGGGGCCAGCCGCACCGGCACCCGGGCGGCCGAGTAGCGGGCGACCACGTCCTCGGCCAGGGCCTGGAGGTCGACCGGTTCCCGCGGGCGGCGCGGGGCCTCGTCCAGGCGGGCCAGCAGGAGGAGGTCGTCGACCAGGCGGCCGAGCCGCTCCACGTCGAGCAGCACGTCGGCGGCCAGCGCCCCGGCCGGCGTGCCCGCGTCCACCACCGCGGCCACCTCGAGCTGGGTGCGGGCGCTGGCCAGCGGCGAGCGCAGCTCGTGGGCGGCGTCGGAGACGAACGCCCGCTGCCGGGCCCCGGCCGCCTCCAGCCGGCCGAGCATCTCGTTGAGCGTCTCGGCCAGCCGGCGGATCTCGTCCTGGGCCGGCGGCACCGGCAGCCGGCCCGGCCCGGACAGCCCGGCCGCCCCGCGCCGCAGCGACTCGACCGGGCCCAGCGCCCGCCCGGTCACCCACCACATCGCCAGCGCCACCACCGCCAGCAGCAGCGGCGCCCCGATCGCGATCCCGAGCGCGAACACCTTCGTGCCGGACCGGGCGCCGCCGAAGTCGACCGCGACCACCACGGTCTGCGGGTCCGACGGTGGCCCGGCCGGCACGCCGACCACCCGCAGCGGTCCGGACAGCCCGATCCGCGAGCCCGGCACGATCAGCCGGGCCCCGGACCGTACGGCCGTCACCTCGGACGGGCGCAGCACCGAGACCAGCCGGTCGGTGCCGCCGGACGCGGCCCGGACCTTGTTGAGCGCGTCGACCACCTGGATCGCCGCGGTGCCCTGGCGCCCCTGGGGCAGCGGGTCGGGCAGCCGGCCGGCGTCGACCAGCGCCGCCACCTCCCGGGCGCTGCCCAGCGCGCCCGAGTCGACCGTGGCCTGCAGCGCCCGAGACCCGGTCACCACCAGCAGCACCGCCCCCGCGGCGATCCCGATCCCCAGCAGGAAGGTCGCGATGACGGTCAGCCGCAGCCGCAGCGACCAGTTCCTCGGTCCGCTCGCCGGTCGGGTGGCGCGCCAGCTACCCACCGTCGGACGCGAGCCGGTATCCCGCTCCGCGGACCGTCTGCACCGCCCGCCGCCCGAACGGCACGTCGATCTTGCGGCGCAGGTAGCCCACGTAGACCTCGACCACGTTGAGGTCGCCGTCGTGGTGGGGGTCCCAGACGTTGCGCAGGATGTCGATCTTGGGCACGACCTCGCCGACCCGGCGGAGCAGGTATTCCAGCAGGGAGAACTCGCGCGGGGTGAGCTCGATCTCGGTGTCCCCGCGGGTGACCTGGTGCTTGGCCGGGTCCAGGGCGAGGTCCCCGGCGGCCAGCACGGCCGGCCGGGGCGGCGCCCCCCGCCGCAGCAGCGCCCGCAGCCGCGCCACCAGCACCACGTACGAGAACGGCTTGGTCAGGTAGTCGTCGGCGCCGACGTCGAGACCGTCGGCCTCGTCGTACTCGCCGTCCTTGGCCGAGAGCATGAGCACCGGGACCCAGTTGCCCTCGGCCCGCAGCCGCTCGCAGACCCGGTAGCCGGACAGCCCGGGCAGCATGATGTCCAGCACGATCGCCGCGTAGCCACCGTCGCCGGCGCCCTCGCGGGCCCGGTAGAGGCCCTCGACGCCGTCGTGGGCGATGTCGACGGTGAAGCCCTCGGCCTGCAGGCCGCGCTTCAGCGCGGCGGCCAGCCTGACCTCGTCCTCGACCACCAGCACCCGCACCGCGCACCTCCCCGGACCGGACCTTCCCGCACCACGGCTGTGAGCAGGCTGAGTAATAGTCGAGAGTGCCATGTGATGGGCACCGGCGCGGGCACACCAGCGCGGTCGGCGACGTTGGGCAGCTTGTACGACGACGAAGGGGACTGTGGCGTGGTGGAGCGAGTGAACGAGCCTGGCGAGCAGGCGATCGCCGGGCGGGCGACCGAGGCGCCGCCGCGGCCGGGCCCTCCGCGTCCGGCCGACCGGCCCGGCGACCGGCAGGCGAGCGACCGGCTGCCGTGGAAGGTCGAGGGCGGCCCGCCGGACGGCGCGGCCGGCCCGGGCGGGCCCACCAAGCCCAACTGGGGCAAGGTCCTCAGGCGGACCTGGTGGCTCATCCTGCTGGCCCTGGTGGTGAACTGGATCATCGCCTCGACGCTGATGGGCACGTCCCGGACGACCGTGTCGTACACGTTCTTCCGGACCCAGGTCCAGGCCGGCAACGTCAGCGAGGTCACCTCGACCGGCGACACCATCGAGGGCACCTTCCGGACCCCGGAGAAGTACCCGGACGGCAACGGCAAGGACGTCACCGACTTCACCACCCAGCGGCCGTCCTTCGGCGACGACGACCTGACCCAGCTGCTGCTGCAGAACAACGTCACGGTCAACGCCCGGCCCCCGGACTCGGTGTCGGTGCTGCAGCAGATCCTGGTCGGCTTCGGTCCGACGCTGCTGTTCATCGGCCTGCTGATCTGGTTCATGCGGCGGGCCGCGGCCGGCGGGGGACTGGGCGGGCTGGGCGGGATCGGCCGATCGAAGGCCAAGCGGTACGAACCCGAGTCCGGTCCGCGGACCACGTTCGCCGACGTCGCCGGGATCGACGAGGTCAAGGCCGAGCTGGCCGAGATCGTCGACTTCCTGCGCAACCCCGACAAGTACCGGGCGCTGGGCGCGACCATCCCCAAGGGCGTGCTGCTGTCCGGCGATCCCGGCACCGGCAAGACGCTGCTGGCCCGCGCGGTCGCCGGCGAGGCCAACGTGCCGTTCTTCCACATGTCGGCGTCCGAGTTCATCGAGTTCATCGTCGGCGTCGGCGCGTCCCGGGTGCGGGACCTGTTCGACACGGCCAAGAAGGCCGCCCCGGCGATCATCTTCATCGACGAGCTGGACGCGATCGGCCGGGCCCGCGGCGGCGGCAGTGTCGGCGGCGTGGACGAGCGCGAGCAGACGCTCAACCAGATCCTCACCGAGATGGACGGCTTCACCGGCACCGAGGGCGTGGTCGTGCTGGCCGCGACCAACCGGCCGGACGTGCTGGACTCGGCGCTGCTGCGCCCGGGCCGGTTCGACCGCCGGGTCGCGGTCAGCCCGCCGGACCAGGACGGCCGCCGGATGATCCTGGAGGTGCACACCCGCAAGGTGCCGGTCGGGCCGGACGTCGACCTGGGCGCGCTGGCCGCCACCACCCCCGGGATGGTCGGCGCCGACCTGCGCAACCTGGTCAACGAGGCCGCCCTGTCGGCCGCCCGGCGCGGCCACAAGCAGGTGCAGATGGGCGACTTCACCGACGCGCTGGAGAAGGTCGTGCTCGGCACGCCGCGCCGGATCATGCTCACCGACGAGGAGCGCCGCCGGACCGCCCACCACGAGGGCGGCCACGCGCTGCTGGGCATGCTCACGCCCGGCGCCGACCCGGTCCGCAAGGTCTCGATCACCCCGCGCGGGCACGCGCTCGGCGTCACCTTCCAGAGCCCCGACGCCGACCAGTACGCGTACTCGGAGATCTATCTGCGGGGCCGGATCGTGGGCGCGCTCGGCGGCATGGCCGCGGAGGAGGTCGTCTACGGCACGACCTCGACCGGGGCCGAGTCCGACCTCGACCAGGTCAGCCGGATCGCCCGCCAGATGGTCGGCCGCTGGGGCATGTCGCCCAAGGTCGGGCCGATCGCGGTGCTGCCGGCCGACGGCAACCAGCAGCCGTTCTTCGGCGACTCCAACGGGCCGTCGCAGGCGACCCGGCAGCTGGTCGACGACGAGGTCCGCCGGATCGTCGACGAGTGCTACGCCGAGGCCGTCCGGGTGTTGCGGGACAACCGCGAGCGGCTGGAGCACCTGGCCGTGGCGCTGCTGCGCCACGAGACCCTGGACGCGGAGGCGGCGTACGAGGCCGCGGGCGTGCCGCGGACGGCCCGCCCGGACTTCCGCCCGGACCGCCCCGACACGGCGGCCCAGGTCCCGGCCCTGTGAGCGGGAGGTCGGGCGCGGCGGCGTCCGGACCGGAGCGCCCGCCGACCGGCGGCCGCGTCCACGGGAGGGCGCGGCGGGAAGACGCCGCCACCAGCGCCCGACCGGAAGCTGTGAGGGAGCACAACCTCTCAGGACGGTCACAGCGGGTCGGACGGAGGATCGAGGCATGACAGCACCGACACGTTTGCTCCGCTGGGGCGTCCCGGTCGTCGCCGCGGCGGCGGTCGTCGTGGCCTCCACCGGGGTGTTCACCGCCCAGGCCGGCCCGTCCCTCCCGCCCAAGACCGCCGGCCAGCTCCTGGTCGACCTGCAGGGGGCCAAGGTCGACGGGCTCTCCGGCACGGTGGTGCAGGACAGCGACCTCGGCCTGCCGGAGCTGCCGCAGACCGGCTCCGGCGGCCAGGACGGCGCGTCGACGCTGACCTCGCTGCTCACCGGCTCGCACACCCTGCGGGTCTGGTACGCCGGCGAGGACAAGCAGCGGGTCGCCCTGCTCGGCTCCCTGGGCGAGACCGACGTGGTCCGCAACGGCACCGACGCCTGGCTGTGGACCAGCGACACCAACTCGGCGACGCACCTGACCCTCCCGGCCGGCAAGGCCGGCGCCGACGAGGCGGACAAGCTGCCGGCCGGGGTCACCCCGCAGCAGGCGGCCGAGGCCGCGCTCAAGGCCCTCGACCCGACCACCGCGGTGACCACCGCCTCGACCTCCACGGTCGCCGGGCGGGACGCGTACGAGCTGGTGCTGGCGCCGAAGGACACCCGGGCCCTGGTCGGCCAGGTCCGGCTGGCGGTGGACGCGAAGACCTCGGTCCCGCTGCGGGTGCAGGTCTACCCGCGTACCAGCAGCAACGGGCCGGCGTTCCAAGTCGGCTTCACCTCGGTCAGCTTCGACGTGCCGGGCGACGCGCAGTTCGCGTTCAACCCGCCGCCCGGGGCCAGGGTGACCGAGGGCGCGCTGCCGACCGGCTCCAAGCCCTCCGCCGGTGCCGCGGCCAAGGCCCGCAAGGGCATCACCACGGTCGGCACCGGCTGGACCACGGTCGCGGTGCTGCCCGGCCCGACCACCACCGACGGGGCGCTCAGCACCTTCCTGGACCAGCTGCAGCGGGTCAGCGGGAGCTGGGGCAGCGGCCGGCTGATGACCTCCACCCTGGTCTCGGCGCTGCTGACCGACGACGGCCGGCTGATCGTCGGCATGGTCCCGCCGGAGCTGCTCTACACCGCAGCAGGCAAGTGAGCACCGAGACGCTGCCGGACCTGGCGACCGCGGTCCCGTCCCACCCGGACGGGACCG
>DATDKW010000351.1:0-28592 GCA_036519715.1 Mycobacteriales bacterium | reverse complement strand
GCCGTCGCCGCGCTCGGGGCCGAGGCCGCCGCGATCCCGCTGGCGACCGCGGCCCCGGTCGCCGCGGCCGGGTACGCGCTGCTGCTCGTGGCCGCCGCGGCCGCGGTCGCCGCCGCGCTCACCCGCACCCGGCCGGAGTCGGCCGCGATCGAGCTGACCGGCGCGGCCGTCGCCGTGGTCGCCGTCGCCGTCGCGAGCCGGGACGCCGGCACCGCCGCCGGCGCGTTCACCGTGCTCGGCGTGATCCTCGGCGGCGTCGCGCTGCGCCCCGACCGCCGCCCGCTGGCCGGGTTCGCCGCCCTGTCGATGCAGGTCGCGGCCTGGATCTGGCTCGCCGGGCACGGCGTCGGCACGCCGGAGGCCTACACCCTGCCGCTGTCGGTGGTGCTGCTGGCCCTGGGCGCGCACCGGCGGCAGGACGACGCGACGCTGTCGTCCTGGACCGCGTACGGGCCGGGGCTGGCGGCCTCGCTGCTGCCCTCGTTGTTCCTGGCGATCGGCGGCACCGGCACGGTCCGCCCGCTGCTGCTCGGCGCCGGCGCGCTGGCGCTGCTGCTGGCCGGCGCTCGGGCCCGGCTGCAGGCGCCGCTGGCGCTGACGGCCGGGACGCTCGCGCTGCTGGCCCTGGACCAGCTCGGCCCGGCCTTCGCCGAGGTGGCGGCCGACCTGCCGCGCTGGCTGCCGCCGGCGCTGGGCGGCGCCCTGCTGCTGGTCCTCGGCAGCAGCTACGAACGCCGCCGCGCCGACCTCCGCAAGGCCCGCGCCGCCTTCACCCGCCTCGGCTGAGCCCCGAGCGACCCGGCCGGATCAGGCGTCGCCGGGGAAGAGCGGCCCGCGGAAGACCTTGTGCTGCGCGGCCTGGGCGACCGGGCGGAGCACCATCTGATCCACGTTGACGTGCAGCGGCAGCCCGACGGTGAGCGCGATGCACTCGGCCACGTCCTCGGCCGTCAGCGGCCGGTCCACGCCCGCGTAGACCTTGGCCGCGGCCTCGGCGTCCCCGCCGTACCGGTTGATCGCGAACTCGTCCGTCTTCACCATGCCGGGCTGGATCTCGATCACCCGCACCGGCGTGCCGGCCAGCTCCAGCCGCAGCGTCTCGGTCAGCGCGTGCTCGGCGTGCTTGGCTGCCGAGTAACCGCCGCCGCCCTCGTAGTTCACGAACGCCGCGGTCGAGGTGATGGTCACGATGGAGCCGCCCGGGCCGGCCGAGAGCTTCGGCAGCAGCGCCTGGGTGACCCGCAGCGTGCCCAGCACGTTGACGTCGAGCATCGCCTGCCAGTCAGCCACGCTCCCGGTCGCGACCGGGTCGGCGCCGTACGCGCCGCCGGCGTTGTTGACCAGCACGTCGAGCTCGCCGACGGTCGCCGCGAACTGGGCCACCGAGTCGGCGTCGGTCACGTCGAGCCGGGTTGCGCGGACGCCGGTCTCCTTGGCCAGCGCCTCCAGCCGGTCCTCCCGCCGGGCCGCGGCGATGACCTCGAACCCGTCGGCGGCCAGCCGCCGCGCGGTGGCGGCGCCGATCCCGCTGCTGGCCCCGGTCACCACGGCAGTCCGCGTCATGCCGCGATCCTAGAGAGCGTCCCGCGGGGGGTCGGCACCGTCCCCGGCGGGCAGAATGGCGGCATGGCACGTGGTGACGCGGAGACGATCGAGCGGGTGCTGGCCCACGAGACCTGGGCGGTGGTGGGCCTGACCGCCAACCCGCGACGGCCCGCGTACGGCGTGGCCCGGTTCCTGCAGCAGCACGGCAAGCGCATCGTGCCGGTGAACCCGAAGGCGGAGGCCGTGCACGGCGAGCCGGGCTATGCGTCGCTGGCCGACGTGCCGTTCCCGGTCGACGTGGTCGACGTGTTCCGCCGCTCCTCCGAGGCCGGCGCCCACGTCGACGAGGCCGTCGCGGCCGGCGCCAAGGCGGTCTGGCTCCAGCTCGACGTCATCGACGAGGCCGCCGCCGACCGCGCCACCGGCGCCGGCCTGGACGTCGTCATGGATCACTGCCCGGCGATCGAATGGTCCGCGCACGGCCCGCGGTGAGACCTGCCCTGGGATGCTGAGCTGGTGGGGATCTACGAGGAGCGGCTGCTGCCGCGCATCATCGACAAGGCCTGCGCCGCGGGGACGACCGGGCCGCGGCGGGAGCGGGTCTGTGCCGGCCTGCACGGGGACGTGGTCGAGCTCGGGTTCGGCTCCGGGATCAACGTGCCGTTCTACCCGGCCGCGGTGACCTCGGTCGCCGCGGTCGAGCCGTCCGACACCGCCTGGCAGCTGGCCCGGTCCAGAGTGGACGGTGCAGCCGTCCCGGTGCGACGGTCCGGTGTGGACGGACAGCGGCTCCCGCTGGCCGACGCGTCGTTCGACTGCGCGCTGTCCAGCTGGACCCTGTGCACGATCCCGGACGCGGCCACGGCGCTGGCCGAGGTCCGCCGGGTGCTCCGGCCCGGCGGCGCCCTGCACTTCATCGAGCACGGCATCGCCCCGGACGAGAACGTGCGGCGCTGGCAGCACCGGCTGGAGCCGGTGCAGAAGCGCGTGTTCGGCGGCTGCCACCTGACCCGGTCCATCCCCGGCCTGATCCGCGGCGCCGGCTTCACCATCACCGAGCTGGACGAGTTCTACGCCCCCGGCTTCCCCCGCGCCGTCAACGCCACCTACCTCGGCACCGCCACCCGCCCCTGACCACCGCGGAAGCGCATCGTGACCGGCGCTAGAGGACTGTCAGACCGCGGGTCCGGGCCGCGCCGGCCAGCCGGTCGTCGAACGTCGCGACTCCCGCCTCGGCCTGCTCGGCCGCCAGCAGTAACACCGAGAGCGAAGTGTCACACCGACCGCCGGCCGGGGTCCGAGGGTTCCCGGGAGAGGGTCTCCTGGAGGGTGGTGTTCTTGGCGCGGGCGGTCGAGGCCAGGGCGGCCTGGAAGTCGAGCACCCGGGCGCGGAGGGCCTCGTCGCCGGCGGCCAGGATGCGGACCGCGAGCAGGCCGGCGTTGCGGGCCCCGCCCACGGCCACGGTCGCGACCGGGATCCCGGCCGGCATCTGCACGATCGACAGCAGCGAGTCCAGCCCGTCGAGGTGCGTCAGCGGCACCGGCACGCCGATCACCGGCAGCGGGGTGAGCGACGCCACCATGCCGGGCAGGTGCGCCGCCCCGCCGGCCCCGGCCACGACCACCCGCAGCCCCCGGTCGGCGGCCGCCGACGCGTAGTCGACCATGTCCCGCGGCGTCCGGTGCGCCGACACCACCCGCACCTCGTACGGCACGTCGAACTCGGCCAGCGCCGCGGCCGCCGCCGACATCGTCGGCCAGTCCGAGTCGCTGCCCATGATCACGCCGACCACCGCCGCGGGCATCAGTGCGTCACCTCGTCCGACTTCCCGGTGGACAGGTAGGCCGCCGCCGCGAGCGTGTCCCGCCGCAGCGCGGCCAGGTCCGGGCCGAGCGCGGTCACGTGGCCGATCTTCCGGCCGGGCCGGGGCGTCTTCCCGTACAGGTGGATCTTGAGGTGGGGCCAGCGGGCGGAGAGGTGGTGCACCCGCTCGTCGATCCCGGGCGGACCGTCCGCGCCGGCCAGCACGTTGGCCATGGCCACGGCCGGCGCGGCCATCCCGGTCGCGCCCAGCGGGTAGTCCAGCACGGCCCGCAGGTGCTGCTCGAACTGCGACGTCCGAGCGCCCTCGATCGTCCAGTGGGCGCTGTTGTGCGGCCGCATCGCCAGCTCGTTGACCAGCAGGGCACCGTCGGTCCGCTCGAACAGCTCGACCGCCAGCACGCCGACCACGCCCAGCTCGCCGGCGATCCGCAGCGCCATCCGCTCGGCCTCCTCGGCCACGTCCGGATCCAGGTCCGGGGCCGGGGCCAGCACCTCGACGCAGATCCCGTCCGACTGCACGGTCTGCACCACCGGCCAGGCCGCGCCCTGCCCGAACGGCGACCGCGCCACCACCGCGGCCAGCTCCCGCCGCAGCGGCACCAGCTCCTCGGCCAGCAGGGGGGTGCCGGCCGCCAGCTGGCCGGCCACCTCCTCGGCCGAGGACACCACCCAGACGCCGCGCCCGTCGTACCCGCCCCGGACGGCCTTGACCACCACCGGCCAGGACCCGCCCGCGAACGCCTCCAGCTCCGCGGCCGACCCGACCGGCGCCCACCGCGGCACCGGCAGCCCCATCGCCGCCAGCCGGGTCCGCATCGCCTGCTTGTCCTGCGCGTGCAGCAGCGCGTCGGCCCCGGGCAGGACCGTGTGCCCGGCCGCGGCCAGCGCCCGGATGTGCTCCGGCGGCACGTGCTCGTGGTCGAAGGTGACCACGTCGCAGCCGGCCGCGAACCCGGCCAGGTCCTCGTACGAGGTGTGCGAGCCGATCACCACGTCCCGGGCCACCAGCGCGGCCGACTCGTCCGGGGCCGCGGCCAGCACCCGCAGTGACTGGCCGAGCGCGATCGCGGCCTGGTGCGTCATCCGGGCCAGCTGACCGCCGCCGACCATGCCCACGACGGGCAGGCCGGTGATCGGGTGCATGCCCGGGAGGGTAGCCGGGCGCCGGGCACCCCACGGGCCCGGCGCCCGCCGGCCCCGTCCCGGCTCCACGAGCGGCTCCCCGGAACCGCACGCCCCACGGAGCCGGGACGGTGCTCGGCGCCTCCCCGACCCGTCGGAACGGGCGGTCCGGCGTGAAGGGTGACGACGCCGGAAGCGTTCCGTGACGCGGGTTCGGGGGCATAGCCTCTTGAGTCCCACCCCCGCACGATCGGAGCCCGTCCCGGATGAGTGTCCCGCTGCCGATAACGGCGGAACTCGACGAGCCCGGCGACGCCGAGCTCATCGCCGCCGTGCGCTCCGGCGACAGCGACGCCTTTGGGCTGCTCTACCGGAGGCACTGCGGCTCCGCGCTGGCCCTGGCCCGGCACCTGACCGGGTCCCGGTCCGAGGCCGACGACCTGGTCGCGGAGTCGTTTGCCAAGGTCCTGGACGTGCTGCGGGGCGGCGGCGGGCCGGACGCGGCCTTCCGGGCCTACCTGCTGACCACGCTGCGCCACACGCTGTACGACCGGACCCGGCGGGACCGCCGGCTGGAGCTGTCCGACGACATGACCCGGCACGACCCGGGCGTGCCGTGGCAGGACACCGCGGTCGCCGGGCTGGAGTCGACGCTGGCCGCGCGGGCGTTCCACCGGCTGCCGGAGCGCTGGCAGACCGTGCTCTGGCACACCGAGGTGGAGCAGGAGAGCCCGGCCGAGGTGGCGCCGCTGCTCGGGCTGACCCCCAACGGGGTGGCGGCCCTGGCCTACCGGGCCCGGGAGGGGCTGCGGCAGGCCTACCTGCAGGAGCACGTCGCCGACGGGATGCCAGGGGCCCACCTGGGCACGGTGAACCGGCTCGGCGCCTGGGCCCGCGGCGGGCTGTCGGCGCGGCAGCAGGCCAAGGTCGACGCGCACCTGGCCGTGTGCGAGTCCTGCAGCCGGCTGGCGGCCGAGCTGGAGGACGTGAACGGCGGGCTGCGCGGGATCATCGCGCCCCTCGTGCTCGGTACGGGAGCGGCGGCCTACCTGGCCGCCAAGGGCGGCATCAGCGTCGCGAGCGCCGCCGGTGGGGCCGCCACCGGCGGAGCCGCGGGCAGTGCCGCGACCGGCGGCGCCGCCGCGACCGCCGGGGAGGCGGGAGCGGCGGCCGGGACGGCGACGGCCGGGACCACAGCCGGCACCACGGCCGGCACCGCAGCCGGCACCGCAGCCGGCACCGCAGCCGGGACGGCGACGGCCGGGACCACAGCCGGCACCGCAGTCGGCAGCGCAGCCGGGACCACGGCCGGCACCGCCGCCGGGACCACGGCCGCAGCCAGCAGCGCAGCCGGCACCGCCGTCGGGACCACGGCCGCGGCCGGGACCGCCGTCGGGACCACGGCCGCAGCCGGCACCGCAGCCGGGACCACCGCCGCCGCCGGCGCCACCGTCGCAGCCGGCACCGCCGGCGGATCGGGCGGCCTGCTCAGCACCGTCACGGCTTGGGTCGCCGGTACGCACGTCGGCCAGGCCGTCGCCGCCACCGCGGCCGCGGTCGTCATCGGCGGCACCACCGCCGTCGCCACCCACGACGGCAGCTCGGCCGACCAGGGCCCGCTCGCCGCCACCACCGGCCGGACCGGCGCCGGCGGGACCGGCCTGCCGGGCGCGATCGAACCCTTCCCGTCCGGCACCTCGGCCCCCGGCGGCAGCCGCCCGGGCAGCCCGACCGGCGGGCCGGGCCGTACCGGTGCCTCCGACCCGACGGCGACCGGCAGCAGGGCCCCCGGGGGCGGCGGCAACGGCGGCGGCCGCTCCGCCCCGACCGGCGGGCCGGCTCCGACCGGCGCCCCCAGCGGCGGGCCCAGCGGCGGCCTCGGCGGCCCGACCGGCGGCGTCCCCGGGCCCTCGGCCGCCCCGGGCGACCCCGTCCTGGTGGTCGGGACCCCGTCCCCGGTCGACGTGCTCCGGCGCGGCACCCCGGCCGAGTTCGCCATCTCGATCCGCAACAGCGGCTCGGGCGGGGCGCAGGGCCTGGTCGCGACCGTCCGGCTGCCCCGGGGCTTCGCCGTCGGGGCCGGGTCCGGCGGCGACGGCTGGGAGTGCATCGGCACCGCGACGGTCGCCACCTGCTCCCGCGCGGAGCTCGCCGCCGGCGACGAGTCCACCCTGCTCGTCCAGGCCGACGTCGCCGCGGACGCACCCCCGACCGGCACGGTCACCGGCCGGGTCGTGGCCGACGGCAAGACCGTGGTGATCCCGACGAAGGTGCTGACGATCGTGCCCTAGGAGACGCCCAGGTCCCGCGCGATCAGCATCCGCTGCACCTCGGACGTGCCCTCGCCGATCTCCAGGATCTTCGAGTCGCGCCAGTGCCGCGCGACCGCATACTCGTTCATGAAGCCGTAGCCGCCGTGGATCTGGGTCGCCTCCCGGGCGTTGGTGACCGCGGCCTCGGACGAGTAGAGCTTCGCCATCGCCGCCTCCCGCTTGAACGGCTTGCCCGCCAGCAGCAGCCGGGCGGCGTCGTGCCAGGCCAGCCGGGCCAGGTGGGCCCGCGTCGCCATGTCCGCGATCTTGAACTGGATGGCCTGGTACGCCCCGATGTTGTGGCCGAACGCCTGCCGCTCGCGGGCGTACTTGACCGACTCGTCCACGCAGGCCTGGGCCAGCCCGGTCGCCAGCGCCGCGATCGCGATCCGGCCCTCGTCCAGGATGGACAGGAAGTTGGCGTAGCCGCGGCCGCGCTCACCGAGCAGGTTGTCCTCCGGCACCCGGCAGTCGGTGAAGGCCAGCCCATGGGTGTCGGAGGCGTGCCAGCCGACCTTCGAGTACGACGAGGACACGGTGAAGCCCGGTCGCGGTACCGGCACCATGATCGCCGAGATCTCCTTCTTGCCGCCGGGCCGCTCCCCGGTCACCGCGGTCACGGTGACCAGCTCGGTGATGTCGGTGCCGGAGTTGGTGATGAACTCCTTGGTCCCGTCGATCGCCCACTCGCCGTCCTCGAGCCGGGCCGTGGTCCGGGTGGCGCCGGCGTCGGACCCGCCGCCGGGCTCGGTCAGCCCGAACGCGCCCAGCGCCTGCCCGGCGCACAGCCGGGGCAGCCACTCCTCCTTCTGGGCCGCGGTGCCGAACCGGTAGACCGGCATCGCGCCCAGCGACACCCCGGCCTCCAGGGTGATCGCCACCGACGAGTCGACCCGGGCCAGCTCCTCGATGGCCAGGCAGAGGGTGAGGTAGTCCCCGCCCATGCCGCCGTACTCCTCCGGGAAGGGGAGGCCGAAGAGACCGAGCTCACCCATCTGCTTGACGATCGGGTAGGGGAACTCCTCCCGCTCGTCGTAACCCGCGGCAACCGGAGCAACGACACTGGTAGCGAAGTCGGCAACGGTGCGGCGGAACTCTTCCTGGTCAGCGTCGAGGTCCGGCATGTTCCGATCGTGTCACTCGGTCCGGCCGGTCGCCACAGTGCCGCGGCCCGGGCCGGTCCGGCCCTGCCGCGTACACTCCTCCGGTGTCTTTGATCGACCGACTCGGATCCCCATGGCGCGTGCTGCTCAAGGAGATCTCGGCGTTCGGGGTCGTCGGCGTCGTCAACCTGTTCGTGGACATCGGGCTGTTCAACCTCGTCCACTTCCGGATCGGACTCGGCCCGACCACCTCGAACATCATCTCCACCGGCGTCGCCACCACGATCTCCTACTTCGCGAACCGGCACTGGTCGTTCTCGCACCGGGCCCGCACCGGCCTGCGCCGGGAGTACGCGCTGTTCTTCGTGATCAACCTGATCGCACTGGGGATCTCCAGCGTCGTGATCGCCTTCACCTACTACGTGGTCGGCGCGACCAGCGCGTTCGACCTCAACGTGGCCAAGGTGATCGGCATCGGGATCGGGACGATCTTCCGCTTCTGGTCCTACAAGCGCTTCGTCTTCCCGCCCCACCCCGAGACGGTCGGGGCTCAGGCCGGCGCGTCGGCCGTCGAGGACTGATCCGACTCGTCGGCCAGCGGCAGGTAGACCGCGAAGACGGGCGGCACCGGCCGGCTCAGCTCCAGCCGGCCGCCGTCGGACTCGACCAGGGCCCGGGCCAGCGCCAGCCCGATCCCGGTGCCGTCGCTTCCGCTGACCCCGCGCTCGAAGACCTTGCCGACCAGCTCCGCCGGTACGCCGGGGCCCTCGTCGGTGACCTCCACCACCGCGTGCCGGCCGGCCCGGCGGACGCCGACCCGGACCACGCCGGCGCCGTGCTCCAGCGCGTTGTCGACCAGCACACCGACGGCCTGCTGCAGCCGGCCCGGCTCGGCCCGGGCGATGAGCACGTCCGGGGCGTCGATCTCGACCCGCCGGCGCAGCCGGCGCAGGGTCGGCTCGCGCTCGTCCACCACCGCGGTGACCTCGGGGCCGACGTCCACGTGGCCGGCGCCCTCGGCCCGGGCCGTCCGGGCCTGGGCCAGGATCTCGTCCACCACCGCGGACAGCCGCTCGGCCTGCTCCAGGGCCGCGGTCGCCTCCCGCTTCACGTCCGGCTCCGGCGACATGGAGATCTCCTCCAGTCGCATCCGCAGCGCGGTCAGCCGGCTGCGCAACTGGTGGGACACGTCGTCGGCGAGCGTGCGCTCGCGCTGGATGACCGCGGCGATCTGCCCCGCGGCCCGGTCCAGCACGTCGCAGATCCGGTCCAGCTCCTCGATCCGGTGCCGCGCGGGCGAGGGCCGGTAGTCCCCGGCGCCGAGCCGGGCGGCCCGGGCCGACACGTCCCGCAGCGGCTCGGCCAGCCGCCGGGCCAGCAGCACCGCGGCGATCGCGGCCAGCAACGCGGATCCGGCCATCCCGGCGACGACGCCGAAGCCGACCCGGAACTGCCGGTCCCGCACGTCGGCGGCCGGCCGGGACACGATCACCTCGCCACCACCCGGCAGCGGTGCCTCGGCCTGGTACGCCCCGGTGCCCGGATCCGGCCCGGCCGTGCTCGTCACCCCGTCCGGCGTCCGTACGGTGACCTGCTCGCCCGCCGGCACCAGCCGGGTCAGCCGGTCCTGGGTCGGCGTGCCGGCGGCCGGGTCCTCCACCACCGCCGCCACCGTCTGCACCTGCCGCAGCAGCTCGGTGCGGGCGTTGTCGGCCACCAGCCGCACGGTCACCACCAGCAGCGGCAGCCCGAGCGAGAACACCGAGACCGCGACCACCGCCAGGGTGGCGGCCAGCAGCCGTCGGCGCACTGTGGGTCTAACCGCGCTCGAAGCGGAAGCCGACGCCGCGGACGGTGGTCAGCAGCCGGGACCGCTGCGGGTCGTCGCCGAGCTTCCGCCGCAGCCAGGACACGTGCATGTCCAGCGTCTTGGACGCGCCGCCCTCGGCGTCGTCCCAGACCTCGCGCATGATCCGGTTGCGGGTGACGACCGCGCCGGCCTCCTCCAGCAGCACCCGGAGCAGCTCGTACTCCTTGTTGCTCAGGTGCAGCTCGACGTCGTCCTGCCAGACCCGGCGGGACGCCAGCTCCATCCGCACGCCACTGGCCTCCAGCACGTCACCGGTCCGGCGGCGCAGCAGGGCCCGGACCCGGGCCAGCAGCTCGGCCAGCCGGAACGGCTTGGCCACGTAGTCGTCGGCCCCCGCATCCAGGCCGACGACCAGGTCGATCTCGTCCGTACGGGCGGTGAGGACGAGGACCGGCACCGAGTTGCGCCCGGCCCGCAGCCGCCGGCACACCTCCAGCCCGTCCATGTCCGGCAGCCCCAGGTCCAGCACGACCAGGGCCACGTCGCCGGACATGGCGTCGCTGAGCGCGCTGGTGCCGTCGTTGCGGACCAGCACGGCGTAGCCCTCGCGCTGCAGCGCCCGGGCCAGCGGTTCGGAGATCGCCGGGTCGTCCTCGGCCAGCAGCACCGTCGTCATGTTCCGCTCCTCATACCGGTGTGACTCCGTGCCGGCGGCGGGAGAACCCCCGGTCCTTGCCCTGCGCCGCCGCCAGCCGGGCGATGAGCTCGGCGCGCAGGTCCTCGGGCTCGACGATCGTGTCCACGACCAGCTCCCCGGCCAGCCGCAGGATGTCGATGTCGGCCTCGTACGCCTCCCGCCGGGCCGCGACGAACTCCTCCCGCTCCCCAGCATCCTCCATCGCCGCGATCTTGTTGGCGTAGACCGCGTTGACCGCCGCCTCCGCCCCCATCACCGCGATCTTGGCCGTCGGCAGCGCGATCGTCGCGTCGGGCTCGAAGCCGGGCCCGGCCATCGCGTACAGCCCGGCGCCGTAGGCCTTGCGGACGACCACGCAGAACTTCGGCACGGTGGCCTCGGAGATGGCGGTGATCATCTTGGCGCCGTGCCGGATGATGCCCTGCTTCTCGACCGCGGCCCCGACCATGAACCCGGGCACGTCGGACAGGAACACCAGCGGCAGGTTGAACGCGTCGCACAGCTGCACGAACCGGGTCGCCTTGTCCGCCGAGTCGACGAACAGCACGCCCCCCTTGAACTGCGAGTTGTTGCCGAGCACGCCGACCGCGCGGCCGTCGATGCGGGCGAAGCCGACGGTGAGCTCGCGGGCCCAGCGGGCCTGGATCTCGAAGAACGAGCCCTCGTCGACCAGCGCCTTGACGTATCGCCGCATGTCGAAGGCCTGCCGCTCGCTCGCCGGGACCAGCGCCCGCAGGTCGCCCGGTCCGGGGCCCTGCGCGGCCGCGGCCGGCGGCTCCTGCTGCCAGTTCGACGGCAGGTAGGACAGGTAACGGCGGACGACGTCGAGCGCCTCCGGCTCGTCCTTGCACAGGAAGTGGCCCACGCCGGACTCGCCGGTGTGCACCTTGGCCCCGCCCATCGCCTCCAGCGTGGTCTTCTCCCCGGTCACCATCTCGACCATCCGGTCCGAGCCGAGATACATCGAGGCGTTGCCGTCGACCATCGCGACCACGTCGCAGAACGCCGGGATGTACGCCCCGCCGGCCGCGCTCGGCCCGAACAGCGCGCACACCTGCGGGATCGCGCCGGACGCGCGGACCTGGTTCCAGAAGATCTTGCCCGCCCCGCGGCGACCCGGGAACAGGTCGACCTGGTCGGTGATCCGGGCCCCGGCCGAGTCGACCAGGTAGACCATCGGCACGCTCGTCGCGTACGCCCGCTCGATGATCCGGATGATCTTCTCCACCGTACGGGCGCCCCAGGAGCCGGCCTTGACCGTGGAGTCGTTGGCCATCAGGCACACCGGCCGGCCGTCGATCCGGGCCAATCCGGTGATCACGCCGTCCGCGGGCAGGTCGCCGGCCAGCACGTTGGCGAACATGCCGTCCTCGACGAAGGAGCCCTCGTCGACCAGCAGCCGCACCCGCTCCCGGGCGAACAGCTTGCCCTTGGCGGCGTTGGCCTCGTGGTAGCGGGAGGCGCCACCCTTCTCGATCGTGGCCCGGGCCTCGGCAGCGCCGTCGGTAGTCACGATCCAGTTCTACTCCGCCCGTGGTTTCTGTCGGTGGCCGGTGGCAGTCTTGCGCCCGCACGGGGCCGCAGGCCCGAGATCGCGAGGAGGCAGTGGGATGAGCGAGCGGAACGGTTACCCGCAGGGCACGCCGTGCTGGGCCGACCTGTCCACCAGCGACGTGGAGGGGGCCCGGGAGTTCTACGGAGCCCTGTTCGGCTGGGAGTGGGAAGTCGCCGGTCCTGAGTACGGCAACTACTCGACCGGGCGGCTGCGGGGCCGGCGGGTGGCCGCGGTGGCCAGCCGGATGGACGACAGCCAGCCGGTGGTCTGGACGACCTACCTGGCCGTCGACGACGCCGACAAGTGGGCCGCGGCCGTGCCGGAGGCCGGCGGCAGGGTCGTGATGGCGCCGATGGAGATCCCTGGCCAGGGCCGGTTCGGCATCGGCGCCGACCCGACCGGGGCCTTCTTCGGGGTCTGGGAGGCGGCCGAGCACCGCGGCTCCGAGCTGGTCAACGAGCCCGGCACGGTCGTCTGGAACGAGCTGGTCACCTCGGACCTGGACGCGGCCACGGCGTTCTACGCGGCCACCCTCGGGGTGTCCTTCGAGGACATGGACACCGGCGGCAACGGCGTCTACAAGCTGCTCAAGGCCGGCGGCCGGACCGCCGGCGGGGCGATGCCGCTGATGCCGGAGATGGGCGACCTGCCGCCGCACTGGGGGATCTACTTCGAGGTCGCCGACGCCGACGCGGCCGTGGCCCGGGCTCAGGAGCTGGGCGCCCAGGTCCTCGGCCCGGTGCAGCAGACGCCGCAGGGGCCGATGGCGATGCTCCTCGACCCCCAGGGCGGCGCCTTCTCCGTCATCGCCTCCGGCTCCACCGAGTAGGGGCCGGGTCCGCCGGGCGCAGCTCGCGTGGCGCGGCTCAGCTCGCGCGACGCCGGAGGCGGGGCGGGGCCGCGGCCCGGCGGCGCCAGGTCAGCAGGGTGGGGCGAGCAGGACGACGGGCTCGCCCCGCCAGCCCGGCGGGACGACGGCGAAGGCGTCGGCCAGGGCGGCGCCCCACAGCGAGCCGGGGCGGTCGAGGCCGACGGCCTCGACCCTCCCGTCCGGACGGCGCCGCACCGGCAGGATCCGGGTGGTACCGGTCGGGGTGCTCCCCGGCCGGTGCCCCAGCTCCGGCGCGCCCCCGGCCAGCTCGGCCGTCGGCGGCTCGGGCCGGGCCCGCCCGGTCAGGCCGGCCAGCAGCGGGCCGAGCACGGTCAGCACGGCGACCAGCGCCGCGTACGGGTAGCCGGGCAGCACGACCACCGGCCGCCCGTCCGGCAGCACCGCCAGCCGCTGCGGGCCGCCCGGCCGGCAGTCGACCTTGTCCACCAGCACCCGCGCGCCCAGCGACCGCAGCGCCGGCATCACCAGGTCCTTGGGCCCGCCGCCGGCGCCGCCGCAGGTGAGCACCAGGTCGCCCGGCGCGGCCGCGATCGCGGCGGCCACGTCGGCGCTGGCGGTGTCGGCGACCCGGGTCGGCGGCAGCAGCCGGCCGCCCAGGCCGCGGACCCAGCCCGGCAGGGCCGGGCCCAGCGCGTCCCGGACCAGGCCCCGGTGCGAGCCGCCGGCCTGCACGATCTCGTCGCCGGTGATGAGCAGCGCGGCGGCCGGCCGGGGCCGGACGGTCAGCGTGTCCAGGCCGACCGCGGCGGCCAGCCCGACCACGGCCGGCGTGACCGGGGTGCCGGCCGGCAGCAGGTCGGTGCCGAGCGGCACGTCCTCACCGGAGCGCCGCACGTGCCGGCCCGCGCAGGCGCGGCCGGTGACCCGGTCGCCGTCCCGGTCGGCCTGCTCGTACGGCAGGACCGCGACGGTCCCGGGCGGGACGGCCGCGCCGGTGGCGATCTCGACCGCGGTGCCGGCCCGCAGCGGCGGCAGGTCGGCGGCCGGGCCGGCCAGCGCCCGCCCGACGACCCGCCACGGGCCGTCGGGGGTCGGGACCGCGTAGCCGTCCATGGCGGCGCAGTCGAAGCCGGGCAGCGGGGTGCCGGCCCGCATCGGCCCGGCCAGCGTGCCGCCCTCGGCCTCGGCCAGCGGCAGCTCGACCGGCGGCAGCGGCCGCCCGGCCCCGTACGCCGACCGCCGCGCCTCCGGCCAGCCCACCCTCATGGCGCCGGAGCAGCGGTCGTGCGTGCCGGTGGATGCGTGGTCCGGCGCCGCCAGGATCTGATGGGACACGCCCTAGGAGTCTTCGGTAGCCGCCGGCTTCCAGCCAACCGCGAGGGTGCTGATGCGGGCGGCCAGGTCGGCGGCGTCGGCGGCGGTGCCGGCCCGGCCCACGGCCAGGCCCATCAGGTACGCGGTGAGCGGCGCGGCCGGCCGGGCCACCCCGTGCGCCACGTCCTTGGTCATGTCGAGCACGAGGTCCCGGGTGCTCCCGTCGACCAGGTCGGCGATCCCGAGCTCGGCGACCACCGCGGCGGTCCAGTCCTCCAGCGTGCTCATGTGCCCTCCGGCGGTAGGCGTGCGGTGGAGGTGATCCTGCCCGACCGCCCGCCGCCGAATCAGGGGGCGACGGGCGTGGGCAGCAGCAGCCGGTCGCGGCCCGCGTACACGTTGCAGCGGCGGCCGCGCAGGAACCCGGCCAGCGTCACCCCGAAGTCCTCGGCCGCGGCGACCGCGAGCGAGGACGGCGCGGACACCGAGGCCACCACCGGGATGCCGGCGGCGACCGCCTTCTGCACGATCTCGTAGCCGCAGCGCCCGCTCACCATGAGCACCGCCTCGGACAGCGGCAGCCGGTCGCCGAGCACGGCCCAGCCGACCACCTTGTCCACGGCGTTGTGCCGGCCGACGTCCTCGCGGGCGGCGATCAGCGTGCCGTCGGCACCGAACAGCCCGGCCCCGTGCAGCCCGCCGGTGGACTCGAACAGCCCCTGGGCGGCGCGCAGCGCGTCCGGCAGCCCGTACAGGACGTCGACCGGGACGCTGAAGCCGTCCGGGACGCGACTGAAACCCCGCTCGCGCAGTGCGTCCAGCGAGGTCGACCCGCACACCCCGCAGGCGCTGGACACGATCCCGGACCGCACCGGCGCCTCCAGCGCCGGACCGTCGACCTCCACCGTCACCACATTGAACTTCTGGTCCGGCCGGTCGACATCGGCGCAGTACGACACCTGGTGCGGCAGGCCGGGCAGCAGCCCCTCCGCGTGCAGGAACCCGGTGGCCAGCTCGAAGTCGTGACCGGGCGTCCGCATCGTCACCGCGACGGTCTGGGACCGGCCACCGGCCGACAGCCGGATCTCCAGCGGCTCCTCGGTGACCAGGGTGTCCCGGCGGCGCACCTCGGAGTCGTCCTGCAGGGTCCACACCCGCGCCCGGGTGGACGGTCCGGGCCGGTCCGTAGTCACGACGTCGAGTGTCCCACCGTCCAACGCTGCGGTCCTGACGCCCGGCGCCGAGCGGTGTGACTCGCCACACGCTGTCCTTCGGAATCGATTCAGATAGCGTGGCGCTGTACGAGATGCACACCGACGACGAAGGGACGTGACATGACCAAGCTCCGCAGCCTCCTCGCCCGGTTCGACCGGTGGACGATCGAGGCGTTCAATCCGCAGGGCCCGCTCGCGCGCCGGTAACCACAAGGGTTGCTCGGCCGGCCGGCACAGCGCGGCCTCTCAGACCAGGGCGCGGCACACGACGACGTGTGTCGCGCTCACTCGCGTCCGGGCACGGTCCGGCGGTCGTCCGGGCCGCGGCGGGTCAGCCCCCGGGCGTCCAGCAGCTCCAGCAGCGGTACGGCGACGCGCCGGCTGGTCCCGAGCGCCTGCCGGGCCTCGGACAGCGTGAACGGCTGAGGCAGGCCGGCGAGCACGCCGGCCGCGGCCAGCTCCCGCCGCCCCAGCCCGAGCGCGGCCAGCCGGTGCGCGTCTGGGGCCGCGAACGGCGCCGCCGCCAGGTCCGCTCGCACCGCCTCGACCGCCGCCCGGATCTCCCCCGGCACCTCGGGCCCACCCCCTACCACCCGCCCGTCCCGGACCGACAGCCCGGCCACCCCGCCCCCGGCCGGCGGCCCGGCCGGCCCGCCCCGAGCGCCCGGCGGGACTGCCTCGGCCTCGACCGAGGCGACGGGCTCGAGGAGCGCGGCGATGATCCGGGTGTCGGGCAGATCCAGGCGCCGGCGGGCGGCTTCCAATGGGAGGCCGTGCTCAAGAGGGTGGCTGGCGGCGTGGTCGGCGACAGCGGCGACCAGGGCGGCTCGCCAGCGGGCGGCCTGCCCGGGGTCGATCAGCCAGTCCCCGGCCCGGACGGCGGACGCCGGCGGCGGCACCCCCTGCGCACGCAGCACCGACGAGCGGATCGCCCCACGCCGGGCCAGCTCGGCGTCCCCGTCCGGCACCCCGGTCAGCCCGGCCAGCACGGCTGCCCGCGCCGCCGCCGCACCCCGCCGGCGCAGCGGCGGCGGAGCCACGTCGAGCACCCGGACCCCGGCCACGACCGCGCGCCGCCCCGGGTCCCGCAGCAGCATCCGGTCCCCCACGTGCAGCGGCAGCGGCCGGGCCAGCGTCAGCCGGGCCGCCCGGTCGCCCAGCGGCCGGACCCGGACCGGCACCGCCGCCGACCCCGCGTGCAGCACCAGCTCCCCCGGCAGGTCCCCAGCCGTCACGGCCACGTCCAGCACCGCCGCGACCGTCCACGCGTCCGGCGTGACCAGCGCCGCGCCCCGGGACACGGCCGAGACCGGCACGCCGCGCAGGTTCACCGCCACCCGGGCCGTACCGGAGATCTCCGGCACCGGCCGGTCCATCGACTGCAGCGCCCGGACCTGCACCGGCGTCCCGTCCAGGGACAGCTCGTCGCCGACCCGCAGCGTGCCGGCGCCGAGGGTGCCGGTCACCACCGTGCCGCTGCCCCGGATCGTGAAGGCCCGGTCCACCCACAACCGCACCGGTCCGTACGGCGAGGGGGCCGGCAGCGCCCGCACCATCCGGTCCAGCTCGGACCGCAGCTCCGCCAGCCCGGCCCCGGTGGACCCGCTCACCGCGACCGCCGGCACCGCCCCGAGCGACGTGCGCTCCAGGTGGCCACGGGCGGCCGCCGTCGCCGGCCCGGGGTCGGCCAGGTCGGACCGGGTCACGGCCAGCACCCCGTGCCGGACCCCGAGCGCGTCCAGCGCGTCCAGGTGCTCGGCCGACTGCGGCATCCAGCCGCCGTCCGCGGCGACCACGAACAGCACCGCCGGCACCGGCCCGACCCCGGCCAGCATCGTCGGCACGAACCGCTCGTGTCCGGGCACGTCCACCAGCGCCAGCGTCCCGGCCGGCAGGTCGGTCCAGGCGAAGCCCAGGTCCAGCGTCATGCCGCGGCGCTTCTCCTCCGCCCACCGGTCCGGCTCCATCCCGGTCAGCGCCCGGACGAGCGTGGACTTGCCGTGGTCGACGTGACCGGCGGTGGCTATGACGAACATGGGACGGGCATCAGGCCGGCGGCACGGCCAGCACCGCGCGCTGCAGCGCCCCGTCGTCGGTCTCCTCCACCGCGCGCAGGTCGAGCAGGCAGCGCCCGCCCGCGACCCGGCCCAGCACGGCCGGGTCACCGGCCCGCAACGCCGCCGCGTACTCCTCCGGCAGGCTGATCGCCGCGCTCGGCAGCACCACCCCGGGGGCGCCGCCGCCGCCGACCGCGGCCTCGCTGTCCACCACCGCGGCGTCGATCCGGTGGGCCCGGAACAGGCCCGCCAGCCGGTCGGCCCGCACCCGCAGGGCCACCGGGTCGGCGGCCAGGAACCGGGCCACCGGTACCGCCGGCCCGCGCAGCGTCGCCTCCAGCGCGGCCAGGGTGAGCTTGTCCACCCGCAGCGCCCGGGCCAGCGGGTGCCGCCGGAGCCGGGTCACCACCTCGGCCCGGCCCAGCAGCAGCCCGGCCTGGGGCCCGCCCAGCAGCTTGTCCCCGCTCGCCGTGACCAGCGCGGCCCCGGCCCGCAGCGCCGACGCCGCGTCGGGCTCGTCCGGCAGCACCGCCGACGGCCGCAGCAGCCCGGACCCGATGTCGACCACCAGCGGGGCGTCCAGCCCGGCCAGCGCCGCGGCCGGCACCGACGAGGTGAACCCGCTGACCACGAAGTTGGACGGGTGCAGCTTGAGCACGAACCCGGTGTCCGGCCCGACCGCGGCCGCGTAGTCGGCCAGGGTGACCCGGTTGGTGGTGCCGACCTCGCGCAGCCGGGCGCCGGTCGACTCCAGCAGGTCCGGGATCCGGAACCCGTCGCCGATCTCCACCAACTCGCCCCGGGCCAGCACGATCTCCCGGCCCGCGGCCAGCGCGGTCGCGGCCAGGACCAGGGCGGCGGCGCCGTTGTTGACCACGTGCACCGCCCCGGCATCCGGCACCGCGGCGGCCAGCGCCGCGAGCGCCCCCTCGCCCCGGCGTCCGCGCCGGCCGGTGGCCAGGTCCAGCTCGACGTCGGTGGTGCCGGCCGCGGCCAGCAGCGCGGCCCGGGCCGCGACCGACAGCGGCGCCCGCCCCAGATTGGTGTGCACCAGCACGCCGGTCGCGTTGAGCACCGGCCGCCCCGTCGCCGGCACCGCCGGCAGCCGGGCCAGCACCGCCCCGACGACCTCGTCCGGCGGCAGCGTCCCGGCCCGGACCTCGTCCTGGGCCGCGGTGACGGCCTCCTTGACCAGCGCCCGCCCGAGCCGGCCGACGGCGCCGTCCAGCCGCGGGTCGGCCAGCACGGCGTCGGTCCGCGGCACCAGTCGGCGCGGGTCGGTCAGCTCGGCCACGCCGCCACCGTACGACCCGGGCGCGGACCCGACCCGGCCCGGTCGGTCACATCCCGGACTTAGTCCGCGTTCCGCCCGGACATAGGGATTGACGTGCGGGACCGCAGGCACCGTCAGTATCGTGTCGCTCGCCCGGGAAGAAACCGCCACGTGACGCAAGCAGGTCGTTACAGGAGTTGCGGCACCGCGTTCCGGTCTGAGTGGGGGAGTAACACCAGTGAGCACCAGGCGCCAAGCCCGCGGCCGCACCGCGCGGCTGCTGCTGCTGTCCGGGTCCGTGGTCGCGATCGCGCTGGCCGCCGGTTGCGTGGTCGGGGCGGGCAAGGACTCCGACGCCGCCGCGCAGACGGCCCGGACCAGCCCTGCGGCCGAGGCCGCGCCGCTCCCGTCCGGCTCGGCCGACCCGGGCACCGCCGGGGCCGAGCCGGCCTCCGGCCCGCTGACCCCGGGCGAGTTCACGCTGCAGTTCCAGTCGCTGCTGGGGCAGCACACCGTGCTCGCGGCCGACATGATGCGGGGCCGGATCCGCAACGACCCCGACCTGGCCCAGGCCACCAACGCCGCGCTGGGCAAGAACACCGACGCGATCGGCAAGCTGTTCAGCGCCGAGTTCGGGGCCGACACGGCGAAGGCCTTCACCCCGTTGTGGGCCGATCACGTGACCGGGCTGTTCAACTACGCCCGCGGGCTGGGCAGCAACGACCAGGCCGCGATGGCCCAGGCCAAGGTGTCGGTCACCAGCATCGAGTCGAAGCTGGCCGAGTTCTTCGCCGGCCACTCCGGCGGCAAGCTGACCAAGCAGGCCGCGATGGCCGGCGTCACCGACCACGTCAGCCACCTGCTCCAGCAGGCCGACCAGTACGCGGCCAAGGACTACGCCAAGTCCGACGCCACCTACCGCGAGGGCTACGCGCACGCGTTCGCGGCCGGCAAGGGCATCGGCAGCGCGCTGCTGACCCCGGCCCAGGGCAAGACGCTGGACACCCCGACCTGGCGGCTGCGCTCGGCCCTGACCCAGCTGCTGGGCGAGCACGTCGAGCTGGTCATCGGCGCGCTGCGGGCCGGTGCCACCGACGCCCCCGACTTCCGGGCCGCGGCCGCCGCGGTCAACGGCAACACCACCGACCTCGCCGGCGCCATCGGTGTGCTGTTCAGCCCGGCCGCCGGCAGCGCCTTCCAGCAGATGTGGGCGGACCACATCGACCTGCTGGTGCAGTACGCGGCCTCGATCGCCAAGGGCGACGACGCCGCCCGGACCTCGATCTCCGGCGGCCTGAACGGCTTCGAGGGCCGGCTCTCGGCGTTCCTGGCCACCGCCACCGGCAACAAGCTGGCGGCCCAGACGCTGGCCAAGGCGCTGGGCTCGCACGACGCGATGCTGCGGCAGCAGGTCGACGCGTTCGTGGCCAAGGATTACGCGACGGCGCACGATGTCGCATACTCGACGTACCAGGAGATGTTCGGGTTGAGCGGCCAGCTGGCGAAGGCCTTCGGGGTGACCGTCGCCAAGCGGCTGCCGGTCGGCCCGGCGCAGACCGGCCGGGGCGGGATGGCCCCGGTCATCGGGGGACGCTGATGCGGGTGCGGGGGCTGGCGGTGCCGGGGGCGGGCGCCGTCCTCGCGTTGGCCCTCACCGGGTGCGGCAGCCCAGCCGGGTCCGCGCCGGCCCCGGGGGCGCCGGCCACGGCGACCGCGACGCTCGTGAAGAAGCCGGCCGCGGACGACTTCAAGTCGGTCCGGACGTACAAGACGGTGAGCCTGCCATCGCGGCTCCGGATCCCGGCCATCGGCCTGACCACGCCGCCGCTGGAGCAGCTCGGCCGGGTCGTGCTCCCGAGCTACAACCAGCCGAAGGACTCCATCGAGCTGCCGGAGCGGCCCGAGGACGCCGGCTGGTTCAAGGGTGGGCCGCGACCGGGTCAGCCCGGGCCGGCGGTCATCATCGGGCACGTCGACTGGGACAAGAGCCCGGCGGTGTTCTTCCGGCTCCGGGAGATGAAGCCCGGCGACTCCGTCTACGTCGACCGCGTCGACGGCAGCGCCCAGGAGTTCAGGGTCACCCAGGTCCGGCAGGTGGCCAAGGACGACTTCCCCACCGCCGACGTGTACGCGCCCGACCTGGCGGCGTCGCTGCGGCTGATCACCTGCGGGGGCCGTTTCGACCACGGCGCCCGCAACTACGTCGACAACGTCATCGTCTTCGCCTCGCCGGTCACGTAGTCATGGCCTCCTCCACGCCTCGCCGGTTCCGGCCCGCCGCGGTGGCGGCGGTGGCCGCGACCGTCGCCGCCGCCGTGGCCTGGGCCTCGACCGCGGGCGCGGCGACCACGCTGGACGTGGTCGCCGTCACCCCGGCCGCGGACACCGTGTCGATGGTGGTCGCGGTGAACCCGGCGCCACCGCTGTCCCAGCCCGGCTCCTTCCAGGTGTCCAGCGGGGACACCGGCAACCTGCCCACCCAGGCCCGGGCGGTGATCGGCCCGCAGCTGTCGACCGGGGTCGTGCTCGACACCTCCGCCGACGGCGCGGCCGCACTGCAGGGCGGCATCAACGGCCTGTCCAACCTGCTGCTGCAGCTGCCGGACGGGACCCGCACCATCGTCGTCGGCGACGGCGGCGACAAGCCGGCGGTGCTGACCCCGCTGACGCAGGGGGCGGTGGCCGCGGTCAGCGGGGTGACCTCGGCCCGGGCCGGCGGCACCCGCCACACCGACGACGCGCTGGCCGCCGCGCTGTCCCCGCTGCCGACCGGGGCCGGGCAGACCCGGCTGCTGCTGCTCTACACCGGCGCCGCGGACGCGGGCGGCGAGCCGGCGGCCGCGCTCGGCCGGCGGCTGGCCGACGCGGGCGTGGTGCTGGCGGTGGTCGCCACCGGGGACGACCAGGGCTACTGGTCGGCGGCCACGGCGGCCACCGGTGGCGTGCTGGTGTCGGCCCGCGACGGGGGCTCGCTGAAGCCGTTCGACGAGGTGGCGACGCTGCTGCGGGAGCGGTTCGTGCTCACGTTCCCGCGGCCGGGCCCGCTGCCGGCCGACGTGCGGGTGGCGGTCACGGTCGGGACGGAGACCACGGAGGCGTCCGCGGTCGTGCCGGCCGACGCGGCCACGCGGGCGCCGGCGGGATCGGCCGGCTCGTCCGGGTCGCCGGTGCCGTGGTGGATCGCCGGCGTGCTGCTGGTGGTGGCGACCGTCGCCGGCGGGGTCTACCTGGCCCGGCGCCGGGCCGCCCGGCCCGCACCCGTCTCCGGGCCGGTCGCCGCGGAGCCCGAGCGGCGGGAGGCTCCCGGCCCGGCGCCTGCGGTCCGGACCGAGCGGGCGGGCCGTGCCGGGGAGGCGGAGGCGCGGGCCGACGAGCCGGCTGCGCCGTTGCCGCGGCGGGTGCCGGCCAACGGGACTTCGGCGATCTCCGGCGCGGCCGAGGCGGCCCGGTCCGAGACCGCCCGGTCCGAGACCGCCGTCCCGGCCTCGCGGTCGGAGGCCGCAGCCCCGCCGGCGGCGACACGTCCGCCTGCGGCCGGCCCGACCGCGGCGCCGCCGACCGCGGCGCCGACCACAGCGCCGCCGACCACAGCGCCGCCGACCACGGGCCCGGCGTCCGCAGCCCATGCGGGCGCGGCGGGTCCGACTGCGGCCCCGCCGGCCGCCGGACGTCCGGCCGCGGCAGGCCCGCCGGCGGGACGTCCGGCCTCCCCGGCCGCGGACGAGCGGGCCTACAGCCGCCTGGACCAGGTCACCGCCCAGGCCGCTGCGGCCGTCACCGCCGGCACGCTCGACTTCCGGCACGCCGTCGCCCGCATCGCGATGGCCGCGCCCGGCCGGGTCGACCTGCTGGACCGGGTGATCGAGGCCGAGCGCCGGATGGCCGGCGTGCAGATCGGCAACTCCGCCCCGACCGAGACCGAGCTGAAACTGCTCACCGCCGCCCGCCGGGTCGTGGCCGGCGAGGTCGCCCTGGTCGACCCCACCGGCGTCCGGGTCGAGCAGGCCGCGCAGGTCCTCCGGCTGACCCGGCCGGACCGGACCACCCGGGAGTGCCGCAACGCCAAGGAGCTGGCCCGGCACGTCGACCTGAGCACCCTCAGCACCGACGCCCCGGCCTCCTAGACCGGGCCGCACCCCGGTCCCGCCGCCGCGGGACCGGGGAGGCGATCAGAACTGGTGCCGCAGCGGGTAGCCCGACTCCCCCTCCGGGCTGTCCTTTGTGGCCAGGACCTGGTGCAGCTGGATCTTGTTGAGTTCGAAGCCGAGCTGCGACCCGGCCATGTAGAGCCCCCACACCTTCGCGATCGGCAGCCCCGCGTCGGCGACCGCCTCGTCCCAGTGCTCGACCAGGTTGTCGCACCAGTACGAGAGGGTCTTGGCGTAGTGCACCCGCAGGTTCTCCTGGTGCTGCACCTCGAACCCGGCGTCCTCCATGGCCCGGACGATGTCGCCGGAGCCGGTCAGCTCACCGTCGGGGAAGACGTACCGGCCGATGAAGCCGCGCCGGGTCAGCCCCGGGTGGAGGTTGTCGGGCCGGGTGATGCCGTGGTTGAGCAGCCTGCCGCCGGTGCGCAGCTTCGAGCGCAGGAACCGGAAGTACGCCGGGTAGTTCTTCACCCCGACGTGCTCGATGAGGCCGATGGCGCTGACCGCGTCGAAGTCCTTCTCGGTCACCTCGCGGTAGTCCAGGTGCCGGACCTCGGCCTTGCCGGCCAGCCCCTCGGCCTCGATCCGCCGGGTCGCCCAGGCCGCCTGCTCCTTCGACAGCGTGACCCCGAGGGCCGAGACGCCGTAGTTGCGGACCGCGTGCCGGACCATGCCGCCCCAGCCGCAGCCGACGTCCAGCAGCCGCATCCCCGGGCTGAGCCCGAGCTTGCGGGCGACCAGGTCGTACTTGTACTCCTGGGCCTCCTCCAGCGACGCGTCCGCGCGCGGGAAGCAGGCGCAGGTGTAGGTCATCGACGGCCCGAGGACCAGCTCGTAGAAGTCGTTGGAGACGTCGTAGTGGTAGCTGATCGCGCTGGCGTCGCGGTTCTTGCTGTGCCGGAGCCCGATCCCCAGCCGGCGGGCCGGCGCCTGCTCCAGGTCCGGCAGCGGCGGCGGCTTGAGGGTCTCCAGCCCCAGCGCCCGCAGCCACTGCACCAGCCGCGCCGGCGAGGGCCGGCGCATGTGCAGGTCCTCCATGATCTTCAGCAGGTCGTACGGGTCGCCGGGGTGGACCCCGTCGACCGCCAGGTCGTCCTGCAGGTAGGCCCGAGCCATCCCGAGCGAACCCGGGGCGGTCAGCAGGTACGACACCCCGCGCGGGTTCTTGAGCCGGATGCCGATCCGGGCCTCCGGGTTGCCGGCCGAGCTGCCGTCGTAGGCCGAGAAGCGGACCGGTGCGCCCGGCCCGAACAGCTCGTCGAAGATCTGGCCGAGGGTCACCGCGGGCGCCGTCGGGCCCGGGGCGGGCAAGGACGTCGGGGGGACGGTCATCGCCTCATCACCGCCTTCGCATAGAGATCCAACAGTCTTCCGTCGGGGTCGTAGCGGGCCTTGACGGCCTCGTAGGCCGGCCCGCCGTAGAGCTCGCGGAAGGACTCCTCGTCGTAGTAGGCGTCGGAGTAGAGCGACTTGTGGCCACCGTGCTCCGCCACCACCCTCTCGACCGTACGGTTCACGTCGCCGTCGGCCGCACCGGGAAGGATGGGGACCGTCGACCAGAACCCGACGTTGACGTACGTCTCGCCGGCGGCCAGCGGGTAGAGCGGCCACGGCGTCTCACCCGGCGCGGGGGTGCCGGCCGGCCCGGTCGGCCGCAGCGTGAGCGGGCATACCCAGACGGGCTCGACCGGCAGCTCGCGCAGGAACCAGTCCAGGAAGTCGCCGGTCCGCTCCAGCGGGATCTCGACGTCCTGGACCAGCCGCTCCCGGGCCGGTTTGCCCTGTCGTTGCTCAAGTTTTGCCACCACGTGGTAGCGGTTCTCCAGGCCGATGAGCTTCCAGTAGACGTCGCTGCGCAGCCAGCGCTTGGGCCAGAGCCGGCGGATGCGCGGGTTCTGGGCGCCGAACGCGCGCGAGCACCAGAACCAGTCGGTGTCCCAGCGCCACAGGTAGTCCCGGACGGTCAGGTAGTCCTCGGCCCGCTCCGGGATCGAGCGGTAGAAGATCTGCTGGCCGGTGTAGTCGGACGTGTAGGGAGCACTGTCCACCCAGGACCCGAGTGTGAGATAGCTCTCGGTGGCCGAGAACACGGTGCCGTCGAGGAAATCGACGGCCCGGCCGTCCCACTGTCCACTTGCGATGATGTCGCCGATGCCGGCGGCCAGCTCGGCCGGACGGCCGAACCGCACGTGCCGCAGCCGGACGAACGGCCGCACCGGCTCCAGGTCGATCACCAGCCGCAGCGCGTAACCCAGCGTCCCGTACGAGTTGGGGAAGGCGCGGTAGAGGTCGGCGTGGGGGCCGTCCGGGGTGGCGACGACGATCTCGCCGGCGCCGGTGAGCACCTCGATCTCGCGCACGGCCTCGTGCGGCAGCCCGGCGCGGAACGAGCTGGACTCGATGCCCAGCCCGGTGACCGCGCCGCCCAGGGTGATGGTCTTCAGCTGCGGCACCACGGTCGGCATCAGCCCGTGCGCCAGCGTGGCGTCGACCAGGTGCTCGTACGTGGTCATGCCCTGGACGTCGGCGGTCCGGGCCACCGGGTCGACGGACAGCACCTGGTCCAGGTCGGCGACGTCCAGGCCGGGCCGGGTGACCGCGGCCCGGGGCCGGAAGAGGTTGGAGGTGCGCTTGGCCAACCGGACGGGTTCGCCGGCCGGGATCGCCGCATACTGCACGAGCAGCCGCTCGCGCGCCGCGGTGTGCCGAGCGGACGAGCCGGTCGTGGCCGCGGTCACTCGGGCACGCTCGACGGTCCCACGGTGCCTCCCGTCGCTTCGGCCAGTGTCGTCCCGACGCGCATGGTTGCACGGGTCGATGGTCGGCTGGCAAGCATCAGCCCTGGGACACGTGGGCCGACATCACTCTCGTCATGGGAACGAAACACGCGCGCCGTCAGAGGAACTGGAGGATCTCCGCCGCCACCCGGTCGGGCGCGCCGCGGCGGTCGGCGTTCTCGGTGACGCCGTGGTCGGCGCCCTTGAGCTCCACCCGGCGCACGTCCGGCAGCACACTCTCCACTGAGGACAGTGCGACGTGCAGGTACCTCGGGCTCTTGCTGCCGCCGAGCAGCAGCGTCGGCACGGTCACGGCCCGGTAGCGCTCGACCCGGTCCGCGGTCTGCTCGACCAGCCGGCCGTCGTACGGGAGGGTCGGGGCCAGCTCCCGCATGCTGAGCACGTCGCCGTCGGTCTTGTCCATCATCGCCGCCGCGCCCTTCTCCATCAGCCTGCGCGGCAGCTTCCGGATCAGCGCCGGCCCCATCTGGGCCCCGTGCATGCCGCTCACCAGCGCGGCCGGGATGTCGCCGCGGGCGATCTGGGCCTCGGCCTCGCCGACCCAGTCCAGCGACGCCGAGCCGGCGACGACCAGCGGCGGCTCGAACAGCACCAGCTTGTCGAAGGACTCGGTCAGCGCCGCCTCCAGCAGGATGATCGCGCCGGAGCTGACGCCGACGGCGCTGCGGGCGCCGGTGCCGGCCAGCACCGCGGCGACGTCCTCCACCTCCCGGGCCGGCGACCAGTCCGGACCGAACGGGCCGCTGGCGCCGCGGCCGCGGCGGTCCGGCAGCACCACCGTGAACCGGCCGGCCAGCGCCCGGGCCAGGTCGCGCTGGCTCAGCGCCGACTGCATCGCCCCGTGCAGCACCAGCAGCGGCGGCCCGGACCCGATCCGGCGGTAGCCGATGACCGTCCCATCGGCCGAGACGACCTCACCACTGTCCACTTCGGTCACCGCGTCTCCCTCGCTCACGGTGCAGCCTGCCAGTCCGGGTCGACCGGATCCAGCGGCAGGGAGGCGCTCACCCGGCCGCCGGCGGAGGTCGCGGCGGCGGTGCAGGTGCCGCCGACGCTCTCGGCCCGCTCCGCATCGAGGCTCGGCGCCCGCCGCCGGGCCAGGTCCCAGACTCCGGTGCCGGTGGGCGCCGGGTAGTGGCTACGGCTGGGGCGGCCAGGGGTCGCCCCAGCCCGCGTCCTTGGCCGACCTGTACAGCGGGCCCTGGCGCTTGGAGACCGGGACCCGGTTCACACGGGGCGACTGCGCGCAGACGGTCAGCTCCACGAATCGCTTGCGCTGAAAGGGATGCCGTACGATCCGGCCGCCGGCCTTCGCCGCCGCCGGCTCCCGGCTCGCGACCACGTACGAGAACTTCTCGTCCTCCCAGCCCAGCGTGCCCCCCTTGACCTGCCGGTGCAGGGCCGAGCGGGGCAGCCGGGCGGCGAAGTGGCACCAGTCGGCACCGGTCCGCCACGGGCAGGCCAGGTCGTGCGGGCAAGGCGCGACGACCCGGAAACCCATGTCCAGCAAGGCGTCCCGGGCCTCCAGGACCCGGCGGTGCCCGGCCGGCGTGCCCGGCTCGACCACCGCGACGGCCGGGGCGGCCGCGGCGACCTGCTGGACCAGCGCGGTCCGGCCGCCCTCGGACAACTCCCCCAGCACGTACGCGATCGTGACCAGGTCGGCCGGCGCGGGCGGCCCGCCGCCGAGGGCGCCCCGGGTCCAGGTCGCGCCGCGCAGCAGCGGCGCCGGCGACGATCCGGCCAGCGCGCGGCCCAGCGCCAGCGCGTCCGCGGACCGGTCCAGCACGGTCGCCGTGGTCAGCGAGGGCAGGGTCGCGGCGGCGGCCCACACGGCCGCACCGGTGCCGCCGCCGAGGTCGAGCAGCGTGCCCGGCTCGCCCAGTCCGGGCGCGGCCGCCCGCAGCGCTGCCCGGACGGCGGCGAAGGTGGCCGGCATCCGGTAGGCCGCGTAGGCCCGGGCCGCCAGCGGGGTGGCCAGCACGTCGCCGGGCGGGCCGCCGGTCCGGTAGGCCGCGGTCAGCGCGGCCACGCCGCGCTGCAGGTCGGCCGCGCCGTCGCCGGCCACCGAGGCCAGCGCGGCATCCAGGTCCCGCTCGGTCACGGCCACCGGGGCGGACCTAGGACCCGAGCTGACGGCCGAGCTCCCAGTCCCAGCCGAACGGGTCGGTGACCCGGCCGGTGCGCCAGCCGTGCTCCTCGTGCACGGACGTGACCTCGACCGCGCCGGCCGCGAGGGCGCGGCTGTGGGCGGCGTCCGGGTCCGCCACCATCAGCAGGAACCGGACCCCGGACGGCCGCACGTCCGGGTCGAGCTGGACCCAGAACCGCGAGCCGGCCACCGAGAGTTGGGCGATGTCGACCCGGCCGTGCTCGCCCTCCAGCCGCTCCAGCACGGTGGCGCCGAACGCCTCGGCGTAGAAGCCGATCGCTCGGCCGGCATCCGGGACCGACACCCAGGGCTCGACGGACATGGGCGGAATGATGCCGCACCCGATCCGGTTCACTGATGTACTTGCTTACGCAACTACTAGAGGAGCGGGCCATGCAGTTCGGGGTGTTCTCGGTCGGCGATGTGACGCCCGACCCGACCACCGGCCGGAAGCCGACCGAGGCCGAGCGGATCCAGGCCATGGTGGCGATCGCGCGCAAGGCCGAGGAGGTCGGGCTGGACGTGTTCGCGACCGGCGAGCACCACAACCCGCCGTTCGTGCCGTCCTCGCCGACCACGATGCTCGGCTACCTAGCCGGTCAGACCGACCGGCTGCTGCTGTCGACCTCGACCACGCTGATCACCACCAACGACCCGGTGAAGATCGCCGAGGACTACTCGATGCTGCAGCACCTGGCCGACGGCCGGGTCGACCTGATGATGGGTCGCGGCAACACCGGCCCCGTGTACCCGTGGTTCGGTCGTGACATCCGCGACGGCATCGCCCTGGCGGTGGAGAACTACGACCTGCTGCACCGGCTGTGGCGCGAGGACG
>DATDKW010000350.1:0-15015 GCA_036519715.1 Mycobacteriales bacterium | reverse complement strand
TCACCGGACCTGGACGACCACCTTGCCGCGGGGGTGGCCGGTCTCGACGGCGGCCACGGCCGCGGCGGCCTGGTCGAGCGGGACGACGTCCTCGACGTGCGGGTCGACCTTGCCGTCGGCGACCAGCCGGGCCATCGCGATCAGGCTGTCCGGGCCCGGTACGCGCTGCACGTACTCGCCGCCGACCTCGGCCGCGGTGGCCGGGTCGGCGGTGGTGACGATGCGGCCGCCCAGCCCGGCGACCGCGCGCAGCGCGTCGCCGCCGACGAGGTCGAGGATCCCGTCCACGCCGCCGGGCAGGATCTCCCGGACCCGGTCGGCCACGCCGTCGCCGTACTCGACCAGGGTCGCGTCCAGCGACTGGACCAGCTCGCGCTTGGACTCGCTGGCCGTGCCGACCACGTTGAGGCCGGCGTCCCGGGCCAGCTGGGCCGCGACCACCCCGACGCCACCGCCGATGCCGACGATCAGCAGGGTCTGCCCGGGGGCGAGCCCGAGCTGGTTGACCGCGTCGTAGGCGGTGGCGCCGGCCACCGGCAGCGTGGCCGCGTCGGCGAAGGACAGCGGGACCGGCTTCCTGGCCGCGGCGCCGCCGTCGAGGATCGCGTACTCGGCGAATGCGCCGGAGCCGGGCGCGACCGTGCCGAACACCTCGTCGCCGGGGGCGAACCCGTCGACGTCCTGGCCGGCCTCGACCACCACCCCGCTCGCCTCCCGGCCCATCACCGCCGGCAGGTCCGCGGCGGGCCCGAACATCCCGCTGCGGATCTTCACGTCGACCGGGTTGACGCCGGCCGCGTGCACGGCGATGAGGAGCTCGGACGGGCCCGGCTGCGGGGTCGGCAGGTCCAGGAAGGTCTGGGTCTCCGGACCGCCGTTCTCGGTGAAGCCGTACGCCTTCATCTCGCCGCCCTCTCGCCGTTGGTTGACGTATCAACTTCAACCCTAGGCGGTGTCGGCGCCGGGAGATCCAGGCGGGCCAGGCGAGCCGGATCGGCCAGCAGGTCGATGGCGACGATGCGGTCGCGGGCGACCGTGAACGCCATCACCGAGACCGGCCTGCCGGCCACCGCCGTCAGCAGCCCGGCCCGGCCGTTCACCAGCACCGGGATCCCGCGCTGGGCCGGATCGGCGAACCGCAGGGCCTGCCCGGCGACCGCGGCGGCGCCGCGCACGACGACCAGCGGGCCCGGGCCGGCGTCGGCCCGCAGCAGCACGTCCGGGTGCAGCACGCCGACCAGCGCGCCGAAGTCCCCGCCGCGGGCGGCGGCCAGGAACGCGTCCACCGCGGCCCGCTGCCGGGACAGGTCTGGGTCCGGTGGCCGGGTGGTGTCCCGGACCCGGCGCCGGGCCCGGGACGCCAGCTGCCGGGTCGCCGGCAGGGACCGCCCCAGCAGCGGCGCGATCTCCTGGAACCGGAACCCGAACATGTCGTGCAGCACGAACGACAGCCGCTCGGCCGGGGTCAGCGTGTCCAGCACGACGAGCAGGGCCAGCCCGACCGAGTCGGCCAGCACCGCCGCCCGCTCCGGGTCGGCCGCCGGCTCGACCACCGGGTCGGGCAGGTGCTCGGTCAGCGGCTCCTCGCCGCGCCGGGACCGGGTCCGCAGCACGTTCAGGCAGATCCGGGCCAGCACCGTGGTCAGCCAGGCCCGCAGGTCCTCGATCGGCCCGGGGTCGGTCCGGCTCAGCCGCAGCCAGGTCTCCTGCACGGCATCGTCGGCCGCGGCGGCCGAACCCAGCATCCGGTGCGCGACCGCGCGCAGGTGGGCCCGGTGCTCTTCGAACCGCTCAGCCAGCTCGTCCATCGGTCACATCTCTCCGTCGTCCGGGGTCACCGGGGAGACACCCCGGACCGTCCGGACGTGACCGCCCCGCGAAGGAGCCCCCGTGAGCATCCTCATCTTCACCGCCCAGATCCGCCCCGAGCGCGTCGAGGAGACCGAGGCCGCCGGTCGCAAGGTCTTCGCGGCCGTGGAGGCCGCCGCCCCGGAGGGCTTCCGGTACGCGGTCGGCCGCATCGGCCCGGCCACGTACGTGACGATCCTGGAGATCGCCGACGGGACCCGCAACCCGCTGCGGGACCTGCCCGAGTACGACGACTTCCAGGCCGCGCTGCCGGGCTGGCTGGCCGAGCCGTCCGTCGGCGGCCCGGTCACCCTGGTCGGCTCGTACCGGGTCTTCGGCTAGATCGGTCTTCGGCTAGATCGATCTTCGGCTAGATCACGGTGCCGGGCGTGCCGGCGTCGGTCACCAGCGGGCGACCGGCGCCGGCCCAGGCCTGCAGCCCCCCGGCCAGGTTGGTCGCGTCCCGGCCCTGACCCCGCAGCCAGGCGGTGACCTGGGCCGACCGGCCGCCGACCTTGCACACCACGAGCAGCGGGTCGGCGTCCGGGATGTCGGCGGCCCGCCCCGGCAGCTGGCTCAGCGGGACGTGGGTGGAGCCGGCGATGTGCCCGGCCTCCCACTCGTCGTCCTCGCGGACGTCCAGGATGGTGACGCCGTCGGGAACCTCGGTCGCGACGACGGTGGGCAGCTGTCCGGGATGCACCCGGTGATGGTGCCTCATCCGGATCAGCCTACGGACCGCGCCCCGGACCGGGTCAGACCGCGGTGAGCAGGCGGTGGCCCTCGACCACGCCCAGGGCCAGCGTCTTGTAGCCGGCGGTCTCGAACAGGACCACGACCCGGTCGCCCTCCTCGTACGTCTGGACCGTGCCCCGGCCCCACTCCGGGTGCTTGACCGTGGCGCCGACCGCGAACGGGCGGTCGGCGCTGTCGACCGACTCGCCCCGGTCGCAGTTGTCGCAGTGCCCGCACCGCTCCGGGTGGGACTCGCCCAGCAGCTCCAGCACGATCCGGCGCCGGCAGTCGGTGGAGTCCGCGTACGTCCGGACCATCTCGACCGCGGTCTTGGCGTACTCGCGCTGGACCTCGCGGCGCTCCTTGACCGCCTTGGCGACCTGGGACGCGGCGTCCTTGCGGGTCCGGGTCGCGACCAGCTTGCGGTCGGGGCGGGACCGGATCGCGCCATGCGTCTCCAGCTCATTGGTGATCAGCGTGATCCGGGACGCGGACAGCCCGGTGGCCGCGGCCAGGTCCTTGCGGGAGACCGGCCCGTCGGACCGGACGATCTCCAGCACGCCGGTGATCTCGGGCACGCTGGGGCCGCCGCCGGAGGCGAAGTACTTGGGCAGGGACAGGTCGCTGGGCAGGTAGAACAGCGCGGCCCGGGCCGGCTGCCGGTCCCGGCCGGCCCGCCCGATCTCCTGGTAGTAGGCGTCCAGGGTGTCGGGCGGCTCGGTGTGGAAGACGAACCGCACGTCCGGCTTGTCCACGCCCATGCCGAACGCGCTGGTCGCCACGATGACCTCGACGTCGCCGCGCATGAACGCGTCCTGGGCCGCCTCGCGGTCCTTGCGGGACTGGCCGCCGTGGTAGTGCACCGCGTCCACCCCGTTGTCCCGCAGCAGCTGGGCCAGCTCCTCGGCCCGCCGGTGGGTGGCGGCGTAGACGATCCCGGGGCCGCCCGGCTCGACCCCGCCGGAGCCGGTCGGCAGCGTCGGGTGGTCGGACCTCGTGCGGCCGTCGATCTCCTCGTGGTCGGGCTCGCCGTGCAGGGCCAGCAGCACCTGCCGGACCAGCTCGTCCCGCTTGGCCGCCTCCGAGCCGACCAGGTCGACGCCGAGCCAGATGTTGGGCCGGTCGGCGTCCCGGACCACGATCGCGGGGTCGCGCATCCGCAGCCGCCGGACGATCTCCTCGCGGACCCGGGGCGAGGCGGTCGCGGTCAGCCCGAGCAGCCGGGGCGAGCCCAGCGCCTTGGCCACCGAGCCCAGGGCCAGGTAGTCGGGGCGGAAGTCGTGGCCCCACTCGCTGATGCAGTGGGCCTCGTCCACGACCAGCAGGGACACGTCGGCCTCGCGCAGCCGGGCCAGCACGTCGTCGTTGGCCAGCTGCTCCGGCGCCAGCAGCAGGAACTCGATCTTCCCGGCGGCGAAGTCGTCCAGGGCGGCGGCCCGCTTCGCGGCCGGGACGGTGCCGTTGAGCAGCGCCGCGGTCTGGCCGGTCTCCTCCAGCGTGCGCAGCTGGTCGTGCTGCAGCGCGATGGTGGGGGAGACGACCAGGGTGCCGCCGGCGATGAGCCGGGCCGCGACCGTGTAGACCAGCGTCTTGCCGGTGCCCGAGGCCAGCACGGCCAGCGTGTCCCGCTCGAGCACGGCCTCGATCGCCTCGGCCTGCCCGGGCCGGAACTCCACCGCCCCGAGCACCTCGGCGGCGGTCCTCTGCACGACTGCGCTGGTCACCCGCGCTCGCTACCCGGTGCGGGCCGCGTCCAACCGGCCGGCCGCGGTACCGTCGGCGGGACCACACGCGGGAGTCCGGCGTTCCCCGGGCTGAGAGGGCGGCAGGCGGCCGCCGACCGTACGAACCTGTCCGGGTCATGCCGGCGTAGGGAGCGTGCATCATGACGGCCTCAGCTGAGGCTCCGACCACCCTGGTCGAGGACCAGCCCCGGTCGCTCGGCTTCGCCGACCAGCTCGGCCTCTGGGCCAACCTCGGGATCAGCCTGCTCATCCCGGTCACCGCGACCTTCCTGATCGCGCCCGGGCAGTCGTTCGTGGCCACGGTCACGGCGATCGTGGCCGGGACCGTGCTCGGCTGCGCACTGCTGGCCGCGGTGGCCCGGGCCGGCGCGATCACCGGGGCGCCGACGATGGTGCTGCTGCGCGGCCTGCTCGGCCGCTCCGGCTCGTACGCGCCGACGGTGCTCAACCTGCTGCAGTGCGTCGGCTGGGCCACGTACGAGATCTGGATCATCTCCTTCGCCGCCCACGCGGTCTGGTCCGGGTTCCCGCGCTGGGGCTACGTGCTGATCGCGGGGGCGATCGCGACCGGGATGGCGCTGCGGCCGCTGGGCTCGGTCCGGCTGCTGAAGCGGATCGCGGTCGTCGCGGTGCTGGCCTGCTCGGCCTACTTCCTGGTGGAGACGCTGCGGCGGCCGCTGGGCGGGCTGACCGAGGGCGGCTGGACCGGGTTCTGGACGTCGATGGACCTGGTCGTGGCCCTGCCGGTGTCGTGGATCCCGCTGGTCGCGGACTACTCCCGGTTCTCCCGGTCGCCGCGGGTGGCCGCGCTCGGCACCGGCATCGGCTACGCCGCCTCCAGCGCCGTGTTCTTCCTGCTCGGGGTGCTGGCGCTGCGGGCCTACGCCGACGCGTCGGCCGACGTGGTCGGCGCCCTGCTGGCCGTGCCGGCCGGGGCGATCGCGCTGGTCATCCTGGCCGTGGACGAGGTCGACGAGGCCTTCGCCAACATCTACTCGACCGCCACCTCGGCCCAGAACGTGGTGCCCCGGGCCGACCGGCGGGTGCTGGCGGTGCTGGTCGGCGGGCTGGCCACGGTGCTGGCGCTGGCCGTGGACGGGAGCGCGTACGAGCCGTTCCTGTTCCTCATCGGCGCGGTGTTCGTGCCGCTGGCGGCGACGGTGGTGGTCGACTTCGCGCTGTCGAAGGGCGCGTACGACACCTCGGCGGGCGCGCCGGCGCGGTGGCTGATGCTGGTGCCGTGGCTGGCCGGCTTCGCCGCGTACCAGCTGACCGCGCCGACCCTGCTGTCCTCCTGGCCGGGTTGGGAGTCGTTCTGGCGGCACGGGCAGGACCTGCTGCACATCTCGCCCACGAACGGCTTCTCGGCCTCGCTGGTCGCGCTGGCGGTGGCGGCGCTGCTCACCCCGGTCGCCCGGCTGGCCTCCCGCCGGACGGCCTAAGATCCGCCCGTGAGCGTGTTCACCGACAACGAGCTGGCCAAGCTCAAGGGCGCGCGGCTGGCCCGGATCGCGACGATCGGGGCGGACGGGCAGCCGCACGTGGTGCCGCTGACCTACACGGTCAACGAGGCCGAGGACGCGATCGACGTCGGCGGCTTCGGCTTCGGCTCGTCCAAGAAGTGGCGGGACGCGGTCCGGAACCCCAAGGTCACGTTCCTACTGGACGAGGCCAGCGGCGGCACTGCGTACGGGATCGAGATTCGGTGCATGGCTGAGGTGCACGAAGACGGGGGCCAGCACATCAACCCGCGGTTCGAGGGCTTCGACCCCCAGTTCCTCCGGCTCCGGCCGCACCGGATCATCAGCTGGGGCGTCGAGGTGTCCAGCACGGAGGACCGCTCCGCCCACGGCCGCGACGTCTGAGAGACCGGGCCGCCGCGGAGAACCGGTCAGGATCCGGCCACAAGCGGGCCTAGGCTCGGCGCCATGGTGACCTGGACGGACATCCGGGCCCGGCGGCTGGCCCGGCACTTCCTGACCACACCCGGGTCGACCCCGGCCGAGGTGGTGGCGGCGATGTGCGGCGCGCACGCGCAGATCCCGGCGGCCGGGGAGCTGTCGGTGGGGCTGCGGCTGGCCGGCGCGGTCCGGGACGACGTCCGGGCCGCGGTGTGGGAGTCGCGCGAGCTGGTCCGGACCTTCGGCCCGCGCGGCACCGTGCACCTGCTGCCGACCCGGGACCTGCCGATGTGGACGGGCGCGCTCAGCGCGGTCCCGCACCCGCTGCCGTCCTTCGGCCCGGGCGTGACGCTGACCCCGGACGAGCTGGACGCGGTCGTGGCCGGCATCGCCACCGTGCTGGCCGACGCCGCCCTGACCATCGACGAGCTGGACGCGGCGCTGGCCGGCACGCTCGGCGGGTGGGCGGTCGAGCGGACCATGCCGGCGTTCCAGGAGCTGTGGCCGCGCTGGCGGATGGCCGTCGGCACCGCGGCCCACCGGGGCGCGCTGTGCTTCGGGCCGGACCGGGACCGCAAGGTCACCTACACCTCCCCCCGGCGGTGGCACCCGGGTCTGGTCCCGCTGCCGGCCGAGGAGGCCCAGGCCGCGCTGCTGCGCGCCTACCTGCACTCGTACGGCCCGGCCCGGCCGGAGCACTTCGCCCGGTGGCTGAGCGCGCCGGTGCCGTGGGCCGAGCGGCTGTTCGCGGCGGCCGACCTGGAGCCGGTCGGGGAGCACGGCTGGGTCGTGGCCGGGGACGCCGGCTTCCCGGCCGGGCGGCCCGGTGGGGTGCGGCTGCTGCCCTACTTCGACGCGTACGCGGTCGGCTCCCACCCGCGCGACCTCGTCTACCCCGGCCGGGCGGCCGAGCGGGCGCTGAACCGCAGCCAGGCCGGCAACTTCCCGGTCGTGCTGCTGGGCGGGGTGGTCGGCGGCGTCTGGCACCAGAAACGGTCCGGCCGGCACCTGGACGTCACGGTCGAGCCGCTGGCCGACCTGTCCGCGGCCCGGCGGCGCGGCCTGGACGCCGAGGTCGACCGGCTGGGCGCGTTCACCGGCCTGACCCCGCGGCTGACGATCGGCCCGGTCACCGTCGGCCCGCACGCCTGAACGCTCACTAGGCTGACGGCGTGCTTCCCGCGTACGGCACCGGTGCCCTGTCGGACGTCACCCCGGCGGTGATGACCGTGCTCGACGTGCCCGGCGGGTCGGACGCGATCGCCCTCCCGCCGGCCCGGCACGTGGTCCTGCTGGTGGTCGACGGCCTAGGCTGGTCCCTGCTGCAGGAGCACGCGGCCGACGCGCCGTTCCTGGCCGGGCTGGCCGGCGGCCCGATCACCACCGGCTTCCCGTCCACCACCGCCACCAGCCTGGCCAGCATCGGCACCGGCCTGCCGCCGGGCGGGCACGGCATCGTCGGGCTGGCCTTCGAGGTCGGCGAGGGCGTGGCCCTCAACGCGCTGGGCTGGGCCACCGGCGGCGACGGCCGGCCGAAGGACCTGCGGGACCGGTTCGTGCCGGAGGACGTGCAGCCGGTGCCGACCGTGTTCGAGCGGCTGGACGCGCACGGGGTGGCGGTCCGGGTCATCCTGCCGGTGGCGTTCGTGGCCAGCGGGCTGACCCGGGCGGTGCTGCGCGGCGGCCAGGCCTGGGGCGTGCGCGCGCTCGGCGACCTGGCCGCCGCCGCGGCCGGTGAACCCGAGGCCGACCGCACCTTCCGCTACGCCTACCACGGCGACCTCGACCTGATCGGCCACGTGTACGGGCCCGGCACCGACCCCTGGCGGCTGCAGCTGACCCAGGTCGACCAGCTGGCCCGCTCGATCGCCGAGCGGCTGCCGGCCGACGGCCTGCTGCTGGTCACCGCCGACCACGGCATGGTGCACGTGGAGGAGCTGGACCGGATCGACGCCGACCACCGGCCCGGGCTGACCGAGGGCGTCCGGCTGCTGGCCGGCGAGCCGCGGGTCCGGCACGCCTACGCCGAGCCCGGGGCCGCCGCCGGCGTGCTGGCCCGCTGGCAGGAGGAGCTGGCCGGCCGGGCCACCGTCCTGTCCCGGGCCGACGCGATCGAGGCCGGCTGGTTCGGCCCGGTGCAGCCCCGGGTCGAGCCCCGCATCGGCGACGTCGTCGCCGCCTGCACCGGGACCACCGCGATCACCCGGATGGAGGCCGAGCCGGTGCTGTCCACGCTGACCGGCCAGCACGGCGCGCTGACCGCCGACGAGCTGCTGGTCCCGCTGCTCAGGAGCCGGTAGACACGTCCGGCAGCTGGTAGTCGGCGAACCGGGTCCGCAGGTCCTTCTTGGAGAACTTGCCGACCGAGGTCTTCGGCACCTCGTCGATGAAGACCACGTCGTCCGGCAGCCACCACTTCGCCACCCGCGGCGCCAGGAACTCCAGCAGCTCCTCCTTGGTCGCCGACTGGTCGTCCTTGAGCACGACCGCGGCCAGCGGGCGCTCCTGCCAGCGCGGGTGCGGCACGCCGATGACGGCGGCCTCGGCCACGGCCGGGTGCGCCATCAGGTGGTTCTCGAGCTCGACCGAGCTGATCCACTCGCCGCCCGACTTGACCAGGTCCTTGGTCCGGTCCGACAGCCGGATGTTCCCGTACGGGTCGATGGCGCCGACGTCGCCGGTGCGCAGCCAGCCGTCGGCGGTGAACGACTCCTCCGAGTGCTCGACCCGGTAGTAGTCGGCCGCGATCCACGGCCCGCGCACCTGCAGCTCGCCGGTGGCCTTGTCGTCCCAGGGCAGCTCCTCGAGCGTGCCCGGCTCGACGATGCGAGCGTCCACGCCGACCGGCGGGATGCCCTGCCGGGCCCGGACGTCCGCGGCCTCCTCCTCGCCGAGCCCGTCGTACGCGCTGATGGTGCCGTTGATCGAGCCCAGCGGGCTGGTCTCGGTCATGCCCCAGGCGTGCAGGATCGGCTGGCCGAGCTTCTCCCGGTAAGCCTCCGACAGCGCCTTGGGCACCGCCGACCCGCCGCACAGGATCGCCCGCAGGGCCGAGAGGTCGCGGCCGTCCAGCTCCGGCAGCATGCCCATCCAGATGGTGGGCACCCCGGCGGTCATCGTGACCCGCTCCTCCTCGAGCATGGTCGCGATTGCGGCCGGGGCCATCTGCGGACCCGGCAGCACCAGCTCGGTGCCGGCGAACAGTGGGGCGTGACCCCAGCCCCAGCAGTTGGCGTGGAACATCGGCACCACCGGCAGGACCCGGTCGCGCTCCATCATCCCGATCCCGGCCGCGGCGTTGAGCACGCCCAGGGAGTGCAGGTAGATCGAGCGGTGCGAGTAGACGACGCCCTTGGGGTTGCCGGTCGTGCCGGACGTGTAGCACATGGACGCGGCCGCGTTCTCGTCCTCGGCCGCGAACCGGACCGGGGGCGCGTCGGCCAGCAGCTCGTCCAGCAGGTGGATGCGCGGGTCGTCGGGCAGCTCGCCCGGGGCGCCGTCGTCCATCACGACCACGTGCCGGACGGTGGTGAAGGTGTCCCCCGGTTTGTTGGTCGTTTCGCCGGTTGGCGATGCAGCCAGCTTCCAGAACAGCGGCAGCAGCGACTTGTCCACGAACACCACGTCGTCCTCGGCGTGGTTGACCACGAAGGTCAGCTGCTCCGGGAAGAGCCGGATGTTCAGCGTGTGCAGGATGCGGCCGGTGCAGGGCGCGGCCCAGTAGAGCGCCAGGTGGTCGGCGGTGTTCCAGGCGAACGTGCCGACCCGGCCGTCCGCGGGGACGCCGAGCGCGTCCAGCACGCCGCCGATCCGGCGGGCCCGGTCGGTCCACTCCGCGACCGTGGTCCGCTTCCGCTCCGAGACCGTGTTCCAGACCAGCTTCTTGCCGCCGAACAGGCGCTCGAAGCGGTCGAACACGTACGGCAGGGTGAGCGGGTAGTCCTGCATCAGACCGCGCACGGCGCCTCCCTCGGATCGGGACCCTCTGCTGGTGAAGCCTGCCACAATTCGCTGGTGAGCGACGAGGTCAGCGGTGGTCCCGCGGCGCCCGGGCGGGGCCGGGCGGCGCTGGTGATCCTGGTCGCGGTGGTGTTCGCGGTGCTGGCGGTGACAGCGCTGCGGCGCGGGGTCGACAGCCCGGAGACCGCGCTGACCCCGCCGCCGACCCGGTCGCCGGCCGCGTCGGTGCCGCCGACCCCGGCGCTGGCGCTCGGCGACGTGTGCCGGCCGGCCCGGGTCACCGGCCCCAACGCGCTGGACGTCTCGTTCAGCCTCCGCAACAACAGCAGCGCGCCGGCCACCCTGGTGTCGGTGGAGCCCCGGCTGCCGCTGGCCGGGCTGCTGGAGCGCGGCTACACCATCCGGTCCGGGACCTGCGCGCAGGACGGCCGGACGGTGACCGACAGCCGGCTGGAGCGGGTCAACCCGATCCAGGTCCCCCCGGCCGGGTGGGTGGTGGCCACGCTGCACTTCGCGCTGCCGGACACGTGCCCGAAGCCGTACCCGGTGCAGGCCGTGGTGACCGAGCTGCCGGAGCCGGACGCGCCCACCATCAGCACGCCGTACCCGCTGCTGCCCGACCTGGGCGACGTCAGCTTCCCGAGCTGCTGAGCTCGGCCAGGTCCTCCTCGGTCAGCGTCAGGGCGGCTGCGGCGACGTTCTGGGCGACGTGGTCGGGGTCGCCGCTGCCCGGGATGACCAGGATGTTGGGCGAGCGGTGCAGCAGCCAGGCCAGCGCGACCTGCCGCCCGGTGACGCCGTGCCGGGCCGCCACCGGATCCACAGAGGACGTGTCGAACGGCTGGAACGCGCTGCCCAGCGGGAAGAACGGCACGAACGCGATGTCCTGCTCGGCGCAGGCGTCCACCAGCTCGTCGTCGGCGCGGTCGGTGACGTTGTACTGGTTCTGCACGCACGCCACCGGCGCGATCCGCTGCGCCTCGGCCAGCTGGCCGGCGTCGACGTTGCTGACCCCGAGGTGCCGGATCAGGCCCTGCTCCCGGGCCTCGGCCAGCGCGGTGAAGGCGGCCGCGATCGGCCTGCCCTCCTCCAGCGGCCGCAGGTTGACCACGTCCAGCCGGTCCACCCCGAGTCGCGTGAGGTTGTCGTGCACGGCGCTGCGGATCTCCTCCGGTTCGAACGCCGGTAGCCAGTGGCCGCGGTCGTCCCGGCGGGCGCCGATCTTGGTCACCAGCACCAGCCCGTCCGGGTACGGCGAGAGCGTTTCGCGGATCAGCTCGTTCACCACGTACGGGCCGTAGTAGTCGCTGGTGTCGATGTGGTTCACGCCCAGCTCCACCGCGGCGCGCAGCGCCCGCTGGGCCCGGTCCCGGTCGGCCGGCGGCCCGAACACGCCCCGGCCGGCCAGCTGCATCGCCCCGTACCCCATCCGGGCCACCTCGAGGTCGCCGCCGAGCTTCCAGGTCCCCGCTGCCTCTGCCTGTGTCATGCCTCCAGCCTGCCCGCGCGGCCCGCTCGGCGCTCGCGGCTGGCAGCAAGGCCGCAAGGTCGTGATCACCGCCGGCGACCCGGACGAGCGCCCCCGGCGCTACCGGGTGGTGACCGCGCCCGAGGTCGTCGGCTCGGTCGTCGCGCTGTTCGACGCGACCTGGCGCACGGCCATCGACCGCTCCGTCTACGAGGCCTCGCTCACCGGGCTGCGCACCCTGGCCCCGAGCCTGCTCGACGCGCTCGCGTCCGGGTCCAAGGACGAGGCCGCGGCCCGGGCGCTGGGCATGTCGCTGCGGACGTACCGGCGGCGGGTGGCGGAGCTGATGGCCGCGGTCGGCGCCACCTCCCGCTTCCAGGCCGGCCTGCGCGCCCGCGAGCTCGGCCTGGTCTAGACGGTCACCCCTCAGACCGTCACCGGCAGGGTGGCCAGGCCGCGGTGGGTGAAGGTCGGGTGGCGGACCGGCTCGGCCGCCAGGGCCAGCTGCGGCAGGTCGGTGAGCAGGGTGGCCAGGGCCGCCTGCAGCTCGACCCGGGCCAGCGGCGCGCCCAGGCAGAAGTGGATGCCGGCGCCGAAGCCGAGATGCGGGTTGGGGCTGCGGGTCACGTCCAGCCGGTCCGGGTCGGTGAACACGGCGGGGTCCCGGTTGGCCGCGCCCAGGAGCGCGGCGATCTTCTGGCCCGGCTCCACCGTCACCGCGCCGATGGTGACCGGCTGGGTCGCGGTCCGCTCGAACAGCTGCAGCGGGGAGTCGTACCGGATCAGCTCCTCGACCGCCCCCGGGACCAGGTCCGGGGTGAGCCGGGCGCGCTCGGCCGGGTGGGTGAGCAGCGCGTACGTCCCGTTGCCGACCACGTTGACGCTGGCCTCGTGCCCGGCCATCTGCAGCAGCACCGCGGTCGCGACCAGCTCGTCCTCCGACAGCCGGCTGCCGTCCGCGTCCCGGGTCGCGATCAGGTCCGAGAGCAGGTCGTCGCCCGGGTGCTCGCGGCGGTGGGCGACCAGCGTCCGGACGTACGCGACGTACTCGGCCGCGGCGGTCTCGGCCGCCCGCCGGGTGGCGGCCGACGGGGCGGCCTCGTACAGCTTGACGATGGCGTTGGACCACGGCCGGAGCAGGCCGCGATCGGACTCGGGCACGCCCAGCAGGGTGGCGATCACCGCGACCGGCAGCGGCTCGGCGTAGAGCGGGAGGAGGTCGACGGCGGACCCGTCCGCGCCCGCGTCCCGGACGTCCCGGGCCAGCCCGCGGGCGATGTCGGTGACCCGGTCCCGCAGCCGCTCCACCTGCCGGCGGCCGAACCCGGCCGCGACCAGCCGCCGCAGCCGGGTGTGGGTGGGCGGCTCGTTCTCCAGCATCGAGTGCCGGTGCAGCAGCGTGTACGCCGGCAGCGGCTCGTCCGGCCAGCGCAGGGTCCACAGCCGGCCGAGCCCGCGATGCCGCAGCACCGCGTCAGCTTCGGCGTGCCCGAAGGTCACCCATTCACCCAGGCTGGAACTCCAGCCCACGGGTTCGGCCGCGCGCCGCTCCGCGAAGACGGGGTACGGGTCGCGGACGATGCTCGGCAGGGTCGGGTCGAAGTCCACATCGGGATCCACGACGGAACGGTAGGGCGATGCGACAGCGGCCGCTGGTCGTCGCACACCGCGGCTCCTCCTACGCCCGGGCCGAGCACACCCTCGGCGCCTACCTGCGGGCGCTGGACGAGGGCGCCGACGGGCTGGAGTGCGACGTCCGGCTCACCCGGGACGGCCACCTGGTCTGCGTGCACGACCGTACGGTCGACCGCACGTCGTCCGGGCACGGCGTCGTGTCCGACTTCGACCTGGACGACCTGCACGCGCTCGACTTCGGGTCCTGGCACGCCGGCCCGGACGGCCCGGGCGGCGGCTACATCGAGGATCGGGACAGCACCGAGGCGCCGGTGCTCACCCTGGAGCGGCTGGTGGAGGTCGTGGCCTCCACCGAGGTCCGGCTGCTGGTCGAGACCAAGCACCCGACCCGGTACGCCGGGCTGGTCGAGCAGAAGCTGGTCGCGCTGCTGGAGCGGCACGGCATGATCGGCGCGCAGTCGCCGGTGACGGTGATGAGCTTCTCCCCGGTGGCGCTGCGGCGGATCCGGCTGCTGGCGCCGATGCTGCCGACGGTCCAGCTCTACCGGCACCTGCCGGTCCGGCGCCGGGACGGGTCGCTGCCGGCCGCCGCCGACGTGGCCGGGCCGTCGGTGGAGCTGCTGCGGACGTACCCGGGCTATGTCCGGCGGGTGCACCGGGCCGGCGGCCGGGTCTACGTCTGGACGGTGGACGAGCCCGAGGACATCGACCTGGTGCTCGGGCTGGGCGTGGACGCGGTGATCACCAACCGGCCGAGCGACGTGCTGGCCCGGCTGCGCTAACCGGCGACCCGGGCCGCCGCGGTGCGGTGCTGGACGACCCGGGCCAGCAGGGCGGCCAGCTGCTCGCGCTCGGCCGGGGCCAGCGGGGCCAGCAGCTCGGCGTTGATCTGCTGGCTGATCTCGGTCAGCCGCAGGACCGCGCGCCGGCCGGCCGGGGTGAGCTGCAGCGCGTAGCGCCGGCGGTCGGCCGGGTCCCGCTGCCGTTGCACCATCCCGGCCCGTTCCAGGATGTCGACCAGACTCACCAGGTCGCTCGGGTCGAGCATCAGCTCGTCGCTGACCTCGCGCTGCGAGACCGCGTCGCGAGCGGCCACCACCCGCAGCACCCCGATGCAGCCGGGCCGGAACCCGGCCTCGTGGGCCCAGGTCTCCTGGGCCATCCGCTCGGCCGTCGCCCGGCGGTTCAGCTGCGCCAATCGGTAGCTGAGGGTGACGACGTCCGGCTCGAGCACGCCGTCAGCATAAGGCCTTGACCAAGGGACACACCAATGGTGGGATCCTCCCATGATTGAGCGATCCCCGGCGGCCGTCGAGGTCACGGGTCTGAAGAAGAGGTACGGGGAGGTCGAGGCCGTGCGCGGCATCGACTTCCGGGTCGAGCCCGGCGAGACGTTCGGCTTCCTCGGCCCCAACGGCGCCGGCAAGTCCACCACCATCAACATCCTGTGCACGCTGGCCCGGCCGACCGGCGGCAGTGCCCGGGTCGCCGGGCACGACGTGCGGACCGAGCGGGACGCGGTCCGGCGCAGCATCGGCCTGGTCTTCCAGGACCCGACGCTGGACGTCGACCTCACCGCCGAGCAGAACCTGCGCTTCCACGGCGAGCTCTACGGCGTGCCCCGGGCCGTCCTCGACCGGCGCATCGACGACCTGCTCGGCCTGGTCGGGCTGGGCGAGCGGCGCAAGAGCGTGGTCGAGACGTTCTCCGGCGGGATGAAGCG
>DATDKW010000349.1:0-25042 GCA_036519715.1 Mycobacteriales bacterium | reverse complement strand
CGCGGCCCGGCCGAGCGGTCCGGGCGGCCCAGCGGGTCGTCGCCCCGGTCCCGCAGCCGACGTCGAGGACATGGTCGCCGGCCCGGACGGCGCAGGCCCGGCGCAGCACCTCGTCGTGCCGCCGCAGCTCGGCGTCGTAGTCGACGCCGGTCATGACGGGCGGTAGCGCAGGCTCACGGTGGCCGGGCCGGCACCGACCCGGTCGAGGCGTACGGGCCTGCCGCCGGGAGCGTCGTGGAGCCGGATGCCCTGGCCCAGCAGGACCGGGGCCAGGTGCAGGTCGATCTCGTCGACCAGGCCCAGGTCGAGCAGCTGGCGGCCGATGGTGGGGGAGAGGACCTCGAGGTTCTTGCCGCCGGCGGCGGCCAGCCCGATCCGGACGGCCTCGGCCGGGCCGCAGTCGAGGAACGTGACCCCGTCGGCGGGGGCGGCGTCGGCGGGGTGGGACGTGAGCACGAACAGCGGCCCGCTCCAGGCCCCGCCGTACGGGCGGCTGCCGGCGACGGCCTGGTCCCACCCGTTCCGGCCGCCCAGCACGGCGCCGGTGGTGGCGACGTACTCCTCGACCAGCCCCGGATCGGCCGGCAGGCCGGCCATCCAGCTCATGTCGTGGCCGGGGCCGGCCACGAAGCCGTCCAGGGACATCGTGAAGTGCAGCAGGACCTTCCCGTCCGCGGTGCGCGGTTCGCGGTCGTGCATCGTCGCCTCCGGAGGACTGATTGCGAACTGCAATCGGTGTCGCCGAACGCTAGGGCAACCGGTGGTAGATTGCAACCGGATCGGAGGTGCGACATGGCGAAGCCGGCGCGGTCGGGGTGCCCGATCAATGCCGCGGTCGAGGCATTCGGCGACAGCTGGAGCCTGCTCGTGCTCCGCGACGTCATGTTCGGCGGCAAGCGCCACTTCCGGGAGCTGCTGGCCGGCTCGGAGGAGGGGATCGCCTCCAACATCCTGGCCGACCGGCTGAAGCGGCTGGTGCAGGCCGGGCTGCTGACCCGGGAGGACGCGGGGCCGGGGCGGCGGGCCGCGTACAGCTTGACCGAGGCGTCCATCCAGCTCGTGCCGGTGTTCGCGCAGCTCGGCGACTGGGGGCTGCGGCACCGGCCCACCACCGAGCGGCTGCGGGTCCGGGCCGAGCTGCTGTCGGCCGGCGGCCCGCAGCTGTGGGAGCGGTTCATGGCCGAGCTCCGGGTGACCCACCTCGGCCAGGCGGCGCCGGACGCGACCGGCCCGACGGTGGCCGAGGAGCTGGCCGCCGCCTACGCCGCCGCGGCGGTCAGCTGAGCCAGCTGCCGTCGCGCATGAGGGTGCGGCCCGGGATCTCGTCGGCCTCCCGCCAGGCCTGCACGCGCTCGGGCCGCAGGACCAGGAACTCGTACGACCCGCCCGCGGCGCGGGGATCCCAGTCGGCCTGCCCGGCGTAGCGCTCGCCCAGCTCGCCCGCGTCCGCGACCGGCACGGCCCGCTCCAGCACGACGTCGAGGACGACGACGTCGCGGGTCGGGCCGACCGCCAGCCGGGCCGTGCCGGCGGTCCGGAGGTTGCGGGCCGTCCGGGAGGTGCCGTCCAAGGCGATCACCGCCCGCTCGTCGACCCAGGCCAGCGACAGCGGCACCAGGTAGGGCTCGGAACCGGAGGCGGTGGCGACCCAGACGTCGGCGGCGGGCTCGGTCAGCTTGGCCAGCGTGTCGCGGATCCGCTGCTGCCGGTCGCGGGGCGCTGCAGGTGTCATGCCGGCATGGTGCCGCACCCGCGCCGGGGCTCGTCGTACGGTGGCCGGGTGCCGGGGTCCTACCTGCTGTGCGGCACGCCGCGGACGGGCAGCACGCTGCTGTGCGCGCTGCTGACCTCGACCGGGGTGGCGGGCCGGCCGGAGTCGTACTTCCGGGAGCCGGACGAGCCGGCCTGGGCCCGCCGGTTCGGGATCCCGGTCGCCGCGGACGGGTCCTTCGACTACCGCCGCTTCGCCCGGGCCGCCCGGGCCGCCGGCAGCACGCCGAACGGTGTCTTCGCCGCCCGGGTGATGTGGGGGACGGTGCCCCGGATCGTCGGCGGGCTGGAGCCGGGCCCGAGGACCCGGCCCGACCTGGAGGTCCTCACCGACGCGTTCGGGCCGCTGCGGATGGTGCACCTGCGGCGGGAGGACGTCCTCGGGCAGGCGGTGTCGTGGGCCCGCGCGGAGCAGACCGGCTACTGGCAGGAGGGTGACCGGGCCGGCGCCGAGCCCCGCCTCGACCTGAGCGCGGTCGAGGAGCTGGTGCGGGCGATCGAGGAGCACGACGCGGCCTGGACCGGCTGGTTCGCCGAGCAGGGGGTGGTGCCGCACCGGGTCACGTACGAGGAGGTGACCGCCGACCCGGATCGGGCCGTGCGGGGCGTCCTCGGCCACCTGGACCTCGAGCCGCCGGCCGACTGGCGGCCCGCACCCCGGCAGCGCCGGCAGGCCGACGAGACCAACGCCGCCTGGGTCCGGGCCTACCGGGAGGCCAACCCAGGAGCCTGACCCCGCTGGGAGCGCGGGTCCGTCCCCTGTGGACCGCCAGCGGCGGTGCGCCCGGCTCGGGCCGGGCCCCGCCGGGGCACTATCGTCGCGGCGATGGAGCCCCTCGCCCGCCGCCTCTACCGGCTGTACGAGCCGATCCACCTCGTCACCATGTTCTGCGACGAGCCGTCCCAGGCCCAGGTGGAGCTGGGCCTGCGGGACAACTACTGGGACGGCTACTTCGCCAGCCGGTCCGCGCCGCTGGGCCGGGTCCCGGCCGAGGTGGTGCACGCGCTGTTCTACAACTTCGCCGCCGGCGAGGTCGCCCGCCACATCCCCCGGGTCTGGGACACCGTCACCCCGGACCAGGCGCTCGACGCCCGGCAGCGGGGCAGCGTGGCCGCGCTGCGGCGGATCCTCGGCGACCTGGCCGACGGCCCGGGCGTCACCCGGGCCGCCGACCTGGCCACCACGGCCGCGACCAGCGCCCCGACCGAGGGCCGGGCCCTGTACGCGGGCCTGCGGACGCTGCCCGTACCGGCCGAGCCGCTGGCCCGGCTGTGGCACGCGGCCACGCTGCTCCGCGAGCACCGCGGCGACGGCCACATCGCCGCGCTGGTCACCGAAGGCATCGGCGGGACCGAGTCGCACGTGCTGCACGCCCTGGCCCAGGGCATGCCGGCGGAGAAGTTCGGCCGGGTCCACCACCTGCCCGCGGCCCAGCTGGCCGGGGTGGTCGACGGGATGCGCGCCCGCGGCCTGGTCGACGCCGCCGGCGGGCTCACCGACGCCGGCCGGGAGAAGAAGGCGCGGGTCGAGGCGCTCACCGACGACCTCGCGGCCGCGCCGTGGGACGCCCTGGCGCCGGACGAGGTCGACCGGCTCGTCGCCGACCTCGAGCCCCTGACCGATGCGCTCGGGGCGGGCGGGATCGAGAAGCCGGTCTAACCGGTCTCGGTGAGGGAGAAGGCGTTGCCGTCGGGGTCGCGGAAGGCGAACATCGCCGGCACGCCGGGCCAGCGCAGCACCTCGTCGGTGTCGACACCGGCGGCGGTCAAGGCGGCGTGGGCGGCGTCGGCGTCGTCGGTCGTGAACCGGATGCCGATCGCCCCGCGGGTGACCTCCGGCCCGGCCGGTTCGAGGGTGACGACGGGCTGGTCCCGCCCGGGGGCGAGCTCGATCCAGCGGCCGCCGTCCGGCAGCGGGCCGTCCCGGACGACGGTAAAGCCGAGGGTGCCGGTGTAGAAGCGGAGGGCGGCGTCCTGGTCCTCGACCGGGATGCTGATGGCGCGGACGCCGGTGATGTGCCCCGGGCCCCCGCTCATGCCGGGCCGCCGTACATCAGGGAGCCGGGGGTGGTCAGCTCCCGGCCGGTCTCGAGCCAGGTCTTGAGGCCGGACAGGATCATCGGCCAGCCGCCGTACAGGAGCTCGCTCGCGTCCGCGGGCAGCTGGTCGTGGGTGACGGTCAGCCGGCAGGAGTCCCCGACCGGCTCGATCTCCCAGGTGACCCTGCTGGTGCCGGCGGCGGCGACGTCGTCGTCCCAGACGGCCTGGTAGGACTGCACCAGCCGGCGGGGCGGGTCGACCTCCAGATTGCTGCCCTCCACCAGCGGCCGCGGCGAGCCGGCGTGCACCACCTGGTAGGCCGAGCCCTCGGTCCAGTCCGAGCGCACCCGCGCGCCGAACTGGTATCGGGCCCGGACCTCGGGATCGGTGATCGCGGCCCACAGCCGCTCCGGGCTGGTGCTGATGTAGATCTCGAAGACTTTCTCCATGCTGGCCTCCAGGTCGCGCTTGAGCTCGGCGAGGCCGGCCGCCCAGGCCTCGGTGTACTTGCTCACCCACCGGTCGTGGACCAGGCGGATCGGCACCGGGTTGAGGTGGTGGAGCTTCTCCCGCCCGCGGCGCCGGGTGACGACCAGACCGGCGTCCTCCAGCAGCTGCAGGTGCTTAGCCACCGCCGGCCGGGTCATGTCGAACCGGCCGGCCAGCCCGCCCAGGGTCTGCCCGTCCCGCTCGAACAGCTCGTCGAGCAGGGCGCGGCGCGTCGGGTCGGCGAGCGCCTTGAACACCGGTTCCACGCCCTGACAATAGGAAACCATTTGGTTTCATGTCAAGGGTCCGGACATGGCGAGGCGGACCCCGGACAGCTGCCGGGGTCCGCCATCACCTGGAGGGCCCGATCGGCCCCGATCCGGCGGCGGCCGGGCCGGGGCGAGCGGGCTCAGACGCGCAGCGTGGTCTTGGCCGTACCGAGGTCGAGACCGCCGGCGAAGACGTGCGTGCCCAGGGCCTGGTTGAGCGCGGTGGCGGCGCCGGCTGTGAGCCGGACATCGATGTTGCCGACCTTCACCGTGGTGCCGGCCGCGTTCACCGTGGCCGCGGACAGGTCGAGCGTGAAGACGGTGATCCGGGTGCTGGTGCGGTTGACCCGCGCGGTCAGCGTGCCCGCGGCGGTGTCGATGACGAAGTCGCTGACCGTCAGCCGCTTGCCCGACCGCAGGTTGATGAACGTGATGCCGCCGCGGTGGGCGATCGTCCCGGCCAGCGTGGTCAGGTCGACGGCACCGCCGGTGACCGGGAACGAGAAGGACGTGGTCAGCCCGCGCTGGTAGCCGAAGGTCTGGCGGCCGGGCGGGGTGGCGAGCGGCAGGATGCCGTTGCGCAGCAGGGTGGTCGCGATGCCGGGACCGGTGGTGACCGTCGTGGTGCCGCCCTGCAGGGGCGTGGCGGTGGCCGGAGCCGCGGCGGCCGACCCGGCCAGTCCGCCCACGAGCATGGTCGCGGTCAGGGCGCCGGCGGCGACGACGGTGCGCAGGACAGATCGCATGGGAGACCCTTCGTCGGGAACAGGACCGTACGCAGCCCACTACGGTCCGTCCCTGCCGTCCGGATGCAGGAAGTCCGGATGCAGCAAGTCCGGTCCCTGGCCCGACACCGGTCCGCCGGGCGGCCAGGGACTTCACCGGTGCGAAGGACGGCCCGGGCGGCCACGCTCGAGGTAGCAGCAGCGACCCGTCGGGAGTCATCATGTGCTTCGCCCACTCCGGCACCGCCGGCGACGCCCTGCACGTCCAGGCCGAGATCGGCTCCGACGACGCGGCCGCGTTCCCGGGCCTGCGGACCTTCCGCCGCGGCATCTTCGTCTGAAGGGACCACCGTCATGCCCCTGACTCCGATCGGCGCCGTCGCCCGTGGGCTGCTCGCCGGAGCCGCCGGCACGGCGGCCATGGACCTGCTGCTGTACAGCCGTTACCGCCGCGGCGGCGGCAAGGACCGCTTCGCCGACTGGGAGTTCTCGGCCGGCGTGCGGGACTGGGACGCCGCGCCGGCGCCGGCCCAGGTCGGCCGCCGCCTGGTCGAAGGCCTGTTCCAGACCAGGCTGCCGGACTCGCGCGCGCGGCTGGTCAACAACATCACGCACTGGGCGTACGGGATCTCCGCCGCGGCCGGGTACGGCCTGCTGGCCGGGTCGCTGGCCCGGCCCCGGGTCGGCTACGGCGCCCCGTTCGGCGCCGGTGTCTGGGCCACCGGCTACGCGGTGCTGCCGGCCGCCGGTCTCTACAAGCACATCACCGAGTACGACCGGGTGACCCTGGCCAAGGACCTGTCCGCGCACCTGGTCTTCGGCCTCACCACCGCCGCCGCCTTCCGTGTCCTCAGTGGACGGTCCCGGTGAGCAGGACGCCCCGGTGAGCCAGGACGCCCGGCCGGCAACGGCGGGCGCCTGGACGTTCGGTCTCTCCTTCAGTTCGCCGTGACGGGCGCGGCACAGCCGTGGACGCGCGGGGTCACGGCCGGCAGCTGCCTCACCGCGGCCCGGCCGCGGGACACGAACACCGCCGTGATGAGCGCCGCGACGACGCTCAGGGCGGCCATGACGACCATGGCGCTCTGGTAGTTCCGGGCCAGCGGGCCGCCGAGGCTGCGGGAGCTGCCCGCCCCGAGCAGGACCGGCACCAGGCCGATCAGGATGACGCCGCCGACCCGGGAGGCCGCGTCGTTGATCGCGGACGCCTCGCCCAGGTCGGAGTCGTCGACGGCGGCGAGCACACCGGCGGTGAGCGGGGCGACGGTCAGCCCGATCCCGAGCCCCCACAGCAGGGCCCCGGGCAGGATCGCCTGCGCGTACGGCTGGCCCGGGCGGGCCGCGGACAGCCAGCCGAACCCGGCGGCCACGATCAGGATCCCGATCGTCATCGGCCAGCGGGTGCCGACCCGGGCCACCAGGCCGCCGACCAGCGGCGACACCAGCAGGAACACGGCCGACTCCGGGATCAGGGCGGCCCCGGCCTCGGACGCGCTGTAGCCCAGCCGCAGCTCGCACTGCAGCACGACCAGGTAGCTGGCGGCGGCCAGGGCGCCGTAGAACAGCAGGGTGGCCACGTTGATCGCGTCGAACTGCCGGGACCGGAACAACGCCGTGCGCAGCATCGGCCGCCGCAGCCGCTGCTCGACCGGGACCAGCGCGGCCAGGCAGGCCAGCCCGAGGCCGCCCGCGAGCAGCACCGGCGCCGACGTCCAGCCCGACTCCGGCGCCTCGGTCAGCGCGTAGATCACCCCGCCCAGCCCGAGCACGGCCAGCCCGGCCCCGGCCACGTCGACCGACAGCGGGCGGCCGGTGCCGCTGTCGGCGGGCACGTGCCGCAGCACCCACAGCGCCGCCAGCACGAGCGGCACGTTGAGCAGGAACACCCAGCGCCAGGAGGCGTGGTCGACCAGCCAGCCCCCGCCGTACGGGCCCAGGGTGCTGCCGAGGGTGGAGATGCCGGCCCAGATGCCGATGCCCCGGGCCCGGTCGGACGAGCGCAGGGTGCCGTTGAGCAGGGCCAGGCTGCTCGGCACCACCAGCGCGCCGCCGGCGCCTTGGATCAGCCGGGCCGCGATCAGCGCCTGCGCGGTCGGCGCCAGCGCGCAGGCGAGCGAGGCGACCAGCATCAGCAGCAGGCCGACGACCAGGATCCGGCGCCGGCCGAAGTGGTCGGCCAGCGCCCCGGCCAGCAGCAGCAGCGAGGCCACGGTGACCAGGTAGCCGGTCAGCACCCACTGCAGCTCGGCCACGCCGGCGTGCAGCGACGCGCCGATCGCCGGCACGGCCACGTTGATCATGTACGCGTCGATGAACCCGACCGTCGAGGCCAGCACCGTCGCCGCGACCAGGGCCACGCCGGCCGGGCTGCGCAGCTCGACCAGCCCCTCCGCCGCCGGCCCGGACGTGACGGCCCCGGCGATCTGCCTGTGTTCCATGCGTGCCTCCACAGCCGGCCGACTGACAACCACCACCGTCGGGCCGGACGGGACCCGCTCGCACCCGTGACAGTCCCTGGCCCGGGACCGACCAGGGAGACCCCCTGGTTCGACCCCGGGGCCGGGGCGGCACGGTGGCGGCGGCAGGCAGTGGCCGGCCCGGACCCGCAGGGCCGCAGCTACGGGTCGTTCGGGAGCGGGCCGGGACGGAGCTGCCCACCTGACCGGTCCCGGCCGGGTGACCGCCCGGCTCCACCACCGGCGCAAGCGTCAACCATGGGTGTGAACGGACCGCTCGATCGATTACGCTTCCGGCGGGACGAGTGGAGCCCGTCCTCATCGCGCTGACCGACGGCGCAGAGGGGGTCGAGTCCGCGGCCCCGAGACCGCTGACCATGGCCACCGGGCCGGCAGCCCCGCGCGAGTCAGCGGTCAGGGTGCTCCGCTCGGTGGACTTCGACGGGACGATATGAACGAGACCTCGTATTCCAGTGCCGGGCCCTCCGGGTCGGGGCGGCCGGGCGAGCCCAACGGGGCCTTCCTGGAGCTGGCGCGGCTGGACCTGTCCGAGCTGACGCTCACGCAGGCGCTGAGCCGGGTGGCGGGCGTGGCCAAGACCACCCTCCCCGGCGCGCACGAGGTCTCAGTGACGCTGATGGAGGGGGAGCGGGCCCGGACGGTCGCCTTCACCGGCGACCTGGCCGTGCACCTGGATGAGCGCCAGTACGACAAGGGCTTCGGCCCCTGCCTGGACGCGGCGGTGAGCGGCGACACGATCGTCCTGCCCGACACCTCCGACGACCCGCGCTACCCGGACTTCGGCGCGGTGGCGGTGCGGGCCGGGGTGCGGTCCTCGCTGTCGGTCGGCATGCCGGTGCCGCAGCGGGTCGTCGGCGGCCTCAACGTCTACGCGTACGAGCCCAACGCGTTCGACAAGGCCGCGGTGGAGCTGGCCCAGCAGTTCGCCGGCTTCGGGGCCGTGGTGCTGGTCAACGCCGCCCTGGTCGACTCCAAGGCCGCGCTGGCCGGCCAGCTGGAGCGGGCGATGACGTCGCGGGCGGTCATCGAGCAGGCCAAGGGCATCATCATGGGCCGGAAGAACTGCGACGCCGACCAGGCCTTCGCCGAGCTGGTCCGCTGGTCACAGCGCGCCAACCGCAAGCTGCACGTCATCGCGTCCGACATCGTCGCCCAGGTCAGCGCCGGCTCGTAGGGCGGCCAGCCCGGCCGCGCGGTGGGCGGCCAGGCTGAGCCGGCCGTTCCGGTAGCGGACCCCGCCGCGCAGCCGGGAACCCAGCGCCAGCCAGGAGCAGACCGCCCGCTCGGCCAGCCACAGCGGAGCCCACAGGGCCGCGTCCGGGCGGAACACCGCCCGCCCGTCGGCCCGGCGCCGGCCCACCTCGGCCAGCCCGACCACCGCGCCGACGCCGGCCAGCACCCACCGGGGCCGGCGCAGCCCCGCGACCAGCAGGGGCAGCACGGCCAGCTCGGCGGCCAGCCGGCCGGGCTGGGCGAAGCTGTCGTACGCCTGCCGGACCCGCTGGCCGGCGAAGTGGGCGGTGGTCGGCGGCAGGCGGCGCACGTACAGGCCCGGGACGGCCCGCTCGCGGCCGCCGCCGGCCTGCACGGTCCGGACCAGCTCCAGGTTCTCGAACAGCGCCTGGCCGGAGTAGCCGTGCGGCAGCGCGCTGCGCCGCACCACCAGCGTGCCCGGCCAGTCGGCGGCGACGGCCCGGTTGAGCAGGGTGCGGCCGGTGTCCCAGCGGGCGTGCCACGGCAGCGGGTCGAAAAAGTTCTGCGGCCGGACGACGTCGACCTCGGCGAGCAGCGCGACCGCCTCGGCCAGCTGCTCCCGGGTCCAGCGCACATCGTCGTCGGCGATCACCACGGCGTCCGGGCCGGGCCGGCGCAGCCCGGTCAGCACGCCCGCGACCTTGCCCATCGGCAGGTCGCGCAGGTCCGGGTCGACCGGGAGGTGCTGCAGCGGCAGCGCCGCCCAGGCCTTGTCGTGCTCGTCCCAGCGGTCCGGCGGCGACCCGTCGACCACGGTCACCGACACCCGGCTGCTCAGCTCGGCCAGGTAGGCAGTGAGATCGGCCAGCTCGGCCGCGTGGGTCTCGTCGTCACCGCCGGACCAGCGCAGCGGCAGGATGTACGCGACCGCCGCGGTGTCCGCGCCGGTCCGGTCCCCGGCTCGATCGATCGTCGCCATGCCGTCGTTCCGTCCGTTCCGTTCTCCCGCCCCGGCCGGCGACTCTGTCGGCCTCGTCGGTGCTGTGGGCTTGTCCCGCTGCCCCGCGCCCCAAACCGGGCGTGCCCGGACCGGCCGGGGTGGGACGTCGGCGGCGGCCCGAGAGCCGGCCGGCCGTTGACCAGCGGTCCCGGGCCGCTGATCACCAGCCGCAAGCCCGACGACGTCCCCGCGTTCAGCCGCGCTCCTCGGCGCCGTCGAGTAGCCGGGTGGTCGCCGGGCTGGTCCCGCCGACGGCCGCGCTCCGGGACTTCTTTCTCGCCGCGATGGCGGAGTTCCGGACCGAGGGCCGCGGCGGACCCGAGGACGACGCCCCGACCCCACCGACCGGCTGCGCTACTGGGTGCCCACCGGCCCGGCCGCCTGGCGACCGGTCACCAGCCCGACCCGACCGGTCCGGCGCAGCGCGCCGTGGCGCCGGATCTCGGCCGTGACCGCCGCGGCGACGGCGGCCCGGACACCGGTCCAGGTGTCGTCGGCCAGGTCGGGGAAGCCGGCGCGGCAGCTGTCCAGGTAGGCCAGGACCGGCTCCGGCGCCGGGATGTCAAGAATGTAGTCGAAGGCCTGGACGGTCACGTCGGCGAAACCGGCGGCGCGCAGGGCCGCCGGCGCGGCCGCGAGCGGCCAGCGAGCGCTGACCGGGGCCCGCGGGAGCCCGGCGTCGCGGAAGGTCTCCCACAGCCCGTCGGTCTCGTCGTTGGTGCTGGCCACCAGCCGGCCGCCGGGCCGGACCACGCGGCGCAGCTCGGCCAGGCCGGCCTGCGGGTCGGGCAGGTGGTAGAGCATGTGCATGGCCAGCGCGGCGTCGGCGGCGTGCTCGCGCAGCGGCAGCGTGTCGGCGGAGGCCACCACCCGCAGCACGCGCCCGTCCTCGATGGCGTGCAGCATGCCCGGGCTGACGTCGACGGCCAGGCGGTGCAGGTCCGGCCGCAGGCGGTGCAGGTAGCGGCCCGGCCCGCTGCCGGCGTCGACCACCAGCGCGCCGGCGGGCAGGTCGGCCAGTGTCGCGGCCGCCGCGCCGACCAGATCCACCGGCGGACGCTGCCAGGCGTAGATGGCAGCCCGGGCCGCCAGCGGCCCCGGCGTCCGGTACGGGCCCGCGGCCAGCGCGGCCGGGTCGGTCGGAAGCACGGCGCCACCGTACGGGGATGCGGGTGGTTGGATCATGGGTAGGTGCCCTCTCCGCTGGTCGTGACATTGGTGCTGGACGAGGTGGCGCAGGCGCGGTTCGACGCCAAGCGGGCGGCGCTGTTCCCGGCCGGGCGGACGGCGGTGGGCGCGCATGTGACGCTGTTCCACGCCCTGCCTGGTGAGCACGCCGACGCGGTCGGTGCGGACCTGGCCGCCGCGGCCGACCGGCCGCCGTTCCCGGTCGCGGTGACCGGGCTGCAGCCGCTGGGGCGGGGGGTCGCGTACCGGCTGCGGTCGGCCGAGCTGGCGGCCGTGCACGCCCGGCTGCGGGCCCGCTGGGAGCCGTGGCTGACCCGGCAGGACGCCCAGCCGTTCCGCCCGCACGTCACCGTGCAGAACAAGGTGACCCCGGAGCAGGCCCGAGAGACGCTGGCCCGGCTGGAGGCCGGGTTCGTCCCGGGTGAGGTGACGGCGACCGGCCTGGCGCTGTGGGCGTACGCGGGCGGTCCGTGGGAACCCCTGTCCCGCTTCCCGTTCGGCCCCGGCCCGGCCGTCCCGTAGAACGTCGCGTCCTCCCCGGGGCCACCGGCTTACGCTGCGGAGGGGCCGGACGTGCGGAGGTCGCATGGGAGTCGACGCGATGGCCCGCCGGGTCCGGCGTGGGCTGCTGGCCGCCCTGGTCGCCCTGCTGGTCCCGGCCCTGGCCGGGTGCGGTTCCGGGCCGCCGGCGAGCCCGGAGCGGGTGGTCGTGGTCCCGCGGGCCGCCGGAAACCCGCTGGGCTACGTCGCCCGGTTGCCGCCCGGCTACTCCGCGCAGGGGCAGCACCGGTATCCGACCCTGGTCTTCCTGCACGGGCGCGGCGAGCGCGGCGCCGGCGACCCGGCCGGCCTGGCCGAGCTGATGTCCGTCGGCCTGCCGGGGCTGATCACCGCGCGCCGGCTGCCCCGGGCCGCCGGGCCGCTGCTGATCCTCATGCCGCAGACCGACGGCGAGAGCTGGGACCCGGCGCTGCTGCACCGATGGCTGGCCACCGTGCTGCCGCGCTACCCGGTCGACCCGGACCGGACCTACCTGACCGGGCTCAGCATGGGCGGTGGCGGCGCGGTCGCCTACCTGGCCGCGTACGGGTCCGCACACCAGTTCGCCGCGGTCGCCACGGTGGCGGAGAACTGGACGCCGCAGCCGGTGCCGCTGGGGCTGCCGCCGTGCGCCCAGATGGGCAGCACGCCGCTGTGGGCCTTCCACGGCGACCTGGACGAGACCGTGCCCACGCAGCTCTCGATCAACCTGGTGGCGTACCTCAACGCCCACTGCCAGCGGACGGAACCGGCCCGGCTGACCATCTTCCTCAGCACCTTCCACAACTCCTGGGACCGGACGTACGACCTCAGCGGCATGGACCCGGGCGCCACCGACACCGACTGGGACCCGTACACGACCGACGTCTACACCTGGCTGCTGCGCCACCGGCGCGGCTGAGCGGCTCCTCGGTCAGGCGGACCAGGCGGCGAGGCGGGCGAACCCCTCGTCCAGGCTGACGGCCGGGGTCCAGTCCAGCACCGCGCGGGTGCGGCGCTGGTCGAACCAGTGGGCGGTGGCCAGCTGCTCGGCCAGGAAGCGGGTCACCGGCGGCGTGGACGTGCGCCGGGTCAGCGCCCAGACGCCCTCGATGGCCGCGCCGGCCAGCCAGGCCGCCCGGTACGGCACCCGCCGGGACGGCCCGGGCACGCCGGCGGCGGCGCAGAGCCGGGCCAGCACCTCGCCCACCGGCCGGGGCTCGCCGTTGGAGACGACCAGCGGCTCGCCGTGCGCCGCGGCGTCCACGGCGGCGACCAGGGCGGCGGCGGCGTTGTCGACGTAGGTGGTGTCGATGAGGGCCGCGCCGGTGCCGATCAGCGGGAGCCGGCCGGCCCGGGCCCGGTCCAGGATGCGGGCCACCAGCTGGGTGTCGCCCGGGCCCCAGACCAGGTGCGGCCGGATCGCCAGCACGGCCAGGTCGGGCCCGTCCGCGGCCAGCGCGACCTGCTCGGCCACGGCCTTGGACCGGGCGTAGCGGCCGCGGGCCCGGTCGGGGTCGGCCGGTTCGGCGCCGATCCCGGCCAGCGCCGCCCCGGCGTGGGCCACCGACGGCGACGACACGTGCACCAGCCGGCCGGCCCCGGCCCGGCGGCAGGCCTCGGCGACCACGCGGGTGCCGGTGATGTTGGCCCGGGCGTACTGGGACCAGCTGCCGACCACGTCCACCTTCGCGGCCAGGTGCACGACAGCGTCCTGCCCGCGCACGCCCCGGGCGACGGTGGCCGGGTCGGCGACGTCGCCGAGCACTTCGGCGCACGGCAGCCCGGCCGGGCGCCGCTGCAGCACCGTCACCTCGTCGCCCCGGTCCAGCAGGGCCCGGGCGGTGGTCCGGCCCAGCATGCCGCTGGCCCCGGTGACGAGGACCCTCACGAGCCGGCCAGCAGCTCGGCCGCGTCCCGGGCGACGGCGGACCGGTCGATCTTGGAGTTGTGCCGGATGTCGACCGGCAGCCGCCGGGTGGTCAGGACGGCGGCCAGCTGGACCCCGGCGGCGGTACGGACCGCGTCGGCCAGCTCCGGCCCGGCCGTCGCCAGCCCGCGCGGACCCGCCCCGCGTGGAGCCAGCCCCTGCGGAGCCAGCCCGCGCGGACCCAGCCCGCGTCGGGTCCGGCGGCGAGCCAGCCCGCGCCCGCGGCGCGCCGGCTCGCGGGGCGCCGGGTCGCGGAGGGCCGGATCGCGCGGGGCCGGGTCGGGGACGACGACGGCGACCACGACCTGGGCGCCGGCCGGGCCGACCCCGACGACCGCGGCCGCCTCGACGCCGTCCACCCGCTCGATCCGCTGCTCCACCCCGACCGGGGTCACCACCCCGGTCGCGGTCGGGATGACGTGCGGCAGCCGGCCCTCGATCCACAGCCGGCCGGCCGGGTCCAGGTGCCCGACGTCGCCGGTGCGGTGCCAGCCGGGATGGTCGGAGGACGCCCGCTCGGTCGCCCACAGCGCGTCGTACCGGTCCTTGACGTGGGCGGCCCGGACGCAGATCTCGCCGGTGACCTCAGGCGTGGAGACCAGCGGGCCGTCGGCCGTGCCGGTGGGCGACAGCGGGCTCAGCCGGACCTCGACCTCCGGCAGCGGCCGCCCGACGCAGACCCCCTGGCCCGGCCCGGCCACGTCGATCTGCGCGGCCGAGATGTCGGTGACCGGCAGCGCCTCGGTCATCCCGTACGGGGTGTGCGCCTCGGCCGCCGGCAGCACGGCCCGGACGGCGTCCAGCAGCGCGGCCGGAACCGGGGCCCCGGCCGAGACCAGCAACCGGACCCGTCCCAGCGCCGCCCGCTGCCGCGCCGACAGCCCCGTCCCCGTCGCCGCCACCCGGCGCAGCGCCGCGGGGGAGGCGAACACCACGGTCGCGTCGATCGCGGCGGCCGCGTCGGCCAGCGCGGCCGCGGTCAGCGTCCCGGGCGCGGTCACGTCGATGTCGGGGACGGCCGACCCGATCCCCAGCGCCGGCCCGAGCAGCGCGAACGGCGCGAACGCGGCCACGAACCGGTCCTCCGGCCCCAGCCCGTACGTCTCCCGCAGCAGCGACAGCTGGGCCACCACCTGGCGCTGGGTGTAGACCACGCCCTTGGCCGGGCCGGTGGCGCCGGAGGTGAAGACGACCGCGCAGTCCTCGTCCGGCCCGCGCTCGGCCGGAACCTTCCCGTCCCGGCCCAGCCGCTCCAGCGAGGCCAGGTCGTGGGCGGCGCCGAAGCGGCGGCGGCCGGCCGCGATCCGGGACCCGGGCAGCCGCATGAGGCGGGCCGCGACCAGCCCCGGCGCGGCCGCGATGACGTGGTCGACGGCGGCGCCACGCAGGGCCCGGCGCATGCCGGCGAAGCCGAGGCCCTTGTCGGCCACGACGATGACGGCGCCGGCCCGCCACACCGCGTACAGGGCGGCGGTGAGGTCGGCCGAGGGCGGCACCAGCAGCCCGACCCGGTCGCCCGGGCGAACCCCGGCGATGGCCAGCCCGGCCGTCAGCTCGTCCATCCGCCGGGCCAGCGCGGCCCAGCTGACCGTCCTGCCGCCGACCTCGACCACGGCCGGGGAGTCGTCGGCGGCGCGGTCGAGCAACGCCGACCACGGTCGCCGGCTGGTCGGGGGCCCGGCCGGGCGGGCCGGCACCGGCGCCCGGTCCAGGTCCTGCACCCAGCGCGCGACCGTCTCCGCGTACGAGGGCGCGTCCTCGGGCAGCAGGTGCGAGGCCCCCTCGTAGCGGTGCAGCGACGCCTGCGGGAGCCGGTCGCGCAGGTCGGCCAGGTAGCGGTCGGCGAAGACCGGGTCGCGCGGCCCCCACAGCAGCAGGGCCGGTACGTCGAGGGTCCGGATCCCGGCCGCGATGTCCTCCAGCGCGGCCCGGGACGGGTGGTCCGCCGTGAACGGGATGTCGGCCACGAAGTCGCCCACCGACCGCCGGCGGCCGGCCGACCCGTACGGGGCGGCGAAGGCCTTGCGGACCGCCCGCGGCAGTGCCGGCCGGGACAGCAGCGTGGTGGCCCGGACGAACAGCGGCGTCCGTACGGTCACCAGCTCGCGCAGCCCGCGGGCGTGGGCGAGCCGGATCAGCACCGGGCCGAGGTCCCCGGCGGGCTGGGCCACGGCCGTGTTGGCCAGCACGATGCCGCGCAGCTGGTGCGGGTGGGCCAGCGCCCAGCCCAGCGAGATGGACCCGCCCCAGTCGTGCCCGACGGTGACCACCGGCCCGGTCAGGCCGAGGGCGGCGGTGAGGTCGCCCAGGTCGGCGACCCGCTGGGAGAGCGTCCGGGGCGCGGTCAGCCGCTGCGACCAGCCCATGCCGAGCTGGTCGGGGGCGATCACCCGCCAGCCCGGCGGCGCGGCGGCCAGCAGCCGCCGCCACAGGTAGGACCAGGTCGGATTGCCGTGCACGCACAGCAGGGTGCCGGCGGGGTCGCGGACGCCGTTGTCCAGCACGTGCCACTGGTGCGGCACGCCGGCCGAGTCGGCGACGGTCAGCTGCCGGGACCACGCCGGGTCGAGACCGGGGAACGCGGTCACCAGGCGATCTCCAGGCAGGCCGCGTTCAGGCCGGAGCCGATGCCCATGAGCAGCACCCGGTCGCCGTCGACGAGGTCGTCGACCTCGGCGGCCAGGGTGATCGGGATGGACGCCGGGCCGACGTTGCCCCGCGCCGGGAACGTCCGCGGCACCCGCTCGGGGTCGATGCCCAGCCGCTCGCAGACCGCGCCGGTGTGGACCTGGGAGACCTGGTGGATGACGTACCGGCTCATCCCGGCGGACCAGTCGAACTCGCCGGCGGCCTCGGTCCACAGGTCCTCCGACAGCTGCAGGCCAGCGTCGAGCAGGCCCTTGAGGTCGGTGAACATGCCGTCGTTGTCGCCCACGCACAGCTCGTGGTGCTGGGTGGCGGCCCGGTTGACCGCGCCGACCATCCGGTGGCCCTCGGGGTGGCGGTCGGTCCGGCCCAGCACCATCGCGGCCGCGCCCGAGCCCAGCGTGAGCGTGGCGAACTGGGCCATCACCTCGCGGGCGGTGACGCCGGGCCGGGTCAGGTTGGCGATGGTCCGCTCCTGGGCCGGCCGGGCGTCCTCGCCGTCCACGACCAGCGCGTAGTCCACCATCCCGGAGTCGATCATGGCCGCGGCCATGCCCATGCCGTTCACGAAGCCCAGGCAGGCGTTGGTGATGTCGAAGCTCTGGCACGAGGTCGGCAGGCCCAGGGCGTGGTGCACGGCCGACGCGGTGGACGGCTCCAGGTGCAGCCGGCTCACCGACGTGTTGACCAGCAGGCCGATGTCGGCCGGGTCGATCCCGCTCTCGCTGATCGCCTTGGCCCCGGCCGTGGCCGCGCCGTCGGTGAAGGTCATCCCGTCCGGCCACCACCGGCGTTCCCGGACGCCGACCAGCCGCTCCAGCTGGCCGGCCCGCAGCCGGACGGCCTGGTAGGTCTGCTCGAGCCGCTCGTCGAGGTCGGCTGAGGTGACGACCACGCTCGGTTCCGCCGTGGACACCGACAACACCGAGGTGTTGGCGAAACGGTGGGTCGTATTGCCGCGCATCAACGATTCCCGTCGGAAGAATGGATTCGGACTGTGCTTACTACCCGCGCACCCCGTACGTACGCTGTGAGCCGGACAGGTCACCCTCGCAGGCCCATCCTGCGGCCGTTCCGGCGAAGGTGCAGACTCGGCCGGTGACCAGGGCTGAGCCGACCGACCCGAACGACCCCGGCGTGCTGGCCGGTCCGGACTACTTGGACGCCATCGAGTACGTGGACGGCGACCCGGCCCGGACGGCCGAGGACTGGGCCCGGGCCACCTTCGAGGGCGCCCCCCGGGTCGTCGGGACGGTCCTGCGGCTGGGCTGGCGGTGGGGCCTGGGGCTGCGGCTCGGCCCGTACCCGGCGCCCGGCCACGTGCTGGGCTGGCCGGTGCTGGAGTCCGGGCCGGACCGGGCCGTGCTCGGGGTCGACTCCGCGGTGCTCGGTCCCTGCCGGCTGGTCTTCGAGGTCGACCCTGGCCGGTTCCTGGTCACCACCGCGATCCGCTTCGAGCACCGGGTCAGCCGCCCGGTCTGGACGCTCGTCTCCCCGGTGCACCGCCTCATCACCCGGCTGCTGGTCACCCGGGCCGGCCGCTGACGGCCGGCCGGTCACCGCCAGCCGAGTGCCGGCGCGACGTGGCGCAGGACGCTGTCGAGCAGGTGGGCGTTGTAGTCGACGCCGAGCTGGTTGGGCACGGTGAGCAGCAGGGTGTCGGCGGCGGCGACGGCCTCGTCGTCGGCCAGCTCCTTGACCAGCTGCTCGGGCTCGCCCGCGTACGTCTTGCCGAACCGGGCCGTGCCCCCGTCCAGGTAGCCGACCTGGTCCTGGTCGCCGCGGGCGGAGCCGAAGTACGCCCGGTCCAGGTCGCTGACGATCGGGAAGATGCTCCGGCTGACCGACACCCGGGGCCGGCGCTGGTGGCCGGCGGCCTCCCAGGCGTCCCGGAACCGCTGGATCTGCTCGGCCTGCAGCTGGTGGAAGGGCACCCCGGTGTCCTCGCTGAGCAGCGTCGAGCTCATCAGGTTCATGCCCTGCTCGGCGGTCCACTCGGCCGTCGCCCGGGTGCCGGCGCCCCACCAGATCCGCTCGGACAGGCCGGGCGCGTACGGCTCCAGGCGCAGCAGGCCGGGCGGGTTGGGGAACATCGGCCGCGGGTTGGGCCGCGCGAACCCCTCGCCCTTGAGCACGTCCAGGAACACCGCGGCGTGCTCGCGGGCCATGGCGGCGTGGTCGTCGTTCTCCGGGACGTACCCGAAGTAGCGGAAGCCGTCGATGACCTGCTCCGGTGACCCCCGGCTGATGCCGAGCTGGAGCCGGCCGCCGGAGATGAGGTCGGCCGCGCCCGCGTCCTCGGCCATGTAGAGCGGGTTCTCGTAGCGCATGTCGATCACGCCGGTGCCGATCTCGATCCGGCTCGTCCGGGCCCCGACCGCGGCCAGCAGCGGGAAGGGGGACGCGAGCTGCTGGGCGAAGTGGTGCACCCGGAAGTACGCGCCGTCGGCGCCGAGCTCCTCGGCCGCCACCGCGAGGTCGATGGACTGCAGCAGCGCGTCCGCGGCGGTGCGTGTCTGCGAACCCGGCGACTGCGACCAGTGGCCGAAGGACAGGAAGCCGATCTTCTTCATGCCTGCTGCAACACCGGCGGCCGCTGAGACTTCCGTCAGGCTGGTCACAGGGCCTTCGCGGTCACGGCCCAGAGCGGGTCGCCGGGGGAGCCCGGCGGGGTGCGCAGCTCGACCCGGGCCCGGTCGAAGCGACCGGTACGGCGCAGCAGCTCGGCCACCAGCCGGCCCCGGCCGGCGTCGTCCAGTGACAGCCAACCCCGCACGGCCTTGGTCGGGAAGCAGCGGTTGGAGAAGGTGACCGCGACCGTCCCGCCCGGCCGGAGCACCCGGGCGGCCTCGGTCAGCACCTCGATGGGGCGGGTGAGGTAGTCCAGGGAGACGCAGCAGACGACCGCGTCGACGTCGCCGTCCGGCAGCGGGATGCGCGGGTCGGCGTTGAGGTCGTGCACGATCCGCTCGGTCGCGGCGGTGTTCATGGTCAGCTCGACCATGTTCATCCCCAGCACCACCAGCTGCTCCGGCGGGGTCCGGAAGTGCGAGATCCAGGAGGACATGAGGTCGAGCACCCGCACCGGGCCGGTCAGGCCGAGCTCGGCGTACAGGTCCCCGACCGCGGCGATCGCGCCGGCGTCGAGGTGGGTGACCAGCCGCGGCGGGCGGTAGAAGTCCGGGTCCGGCGTCGGGTCGGCCCGGTCGAAGAAGCCCGCCGGGAAGCCGTCGTACGGGTTCACGGCCGGCCCAGGACGGGGAGCAGGAGCCGGGACGGGTGGGCGGCGTCGGTGAAGACCTCGAACCGGCACGGGCGGCCGGCCGTGCCGGTGGCGAACGGCTCGCCGGTGCCCAGGTTGCGGGCGAAGCGCGGGAACGCACCCCCGCTGACCTGCACCCGCAGCCGGTGCCCGGCCCGGACCCGGTACGCGGTGGGGAACAGCTCCACGTCGACCGCGAGGACCCCGTCGGCGCCGGCGCTGACGTCGGCGGCCGGGACCGTGGCCGGGTGGAGGCGGCGGATGCCGTCGACCACGTTGCGGGAGACGCCGCCCGGGTCGACGTCGCAGAGCCGGACGAACACGTCGGCGTGCTCCAGCTCTGGCCGGACGTGCACCCGGGCCCGGACCGGCCCGACCACGTCGAGGTCCGCGGCCAGCGGCGGGCCGGTGAAGACCAGCACGTCCGGCCGCGCCTCGACCGCGCGGTTGTCGGCCTGCTTGCCCGGCGGCTGCAGCAGCGGCCCGCCGACGGTCGGCGTGGGGTCGGCCGGGTCGTAGGTGAACCGGCTCGGCCCGTCCCCGCCGTCGCCGGGCTCCGTGGTCAGCCCGCCGCCGGAGCGCAGGTGGTACGCGACCGGCCGGCTCTCCGGCGGCGGCCACGCCTCGGACTCCAGCCAGCGGCCGGCGTGCTGCAGGAACAGCCGCACCGGCGCGCCCTTCGGCGCCGGCCCGCCGCGCAGGTGGTGGTCCAGCCAGGCCACGTCGTCGCGGAGGATGGCCCGCAGCTCGCCCGGGGCGCCGTGCAACCACGGACCCACGGTGATCCGGGCCGGCACCCCGGCCGCGCGCAGGGCCGCGTAGTCGGCCAGCTGGCCGGCCGCGAACAGGTCCCACCACCCGGTGACCATGCTGACCGGCGGCATCCGGCTGAGGTCGGCCCGGTCGTGGTCGGCGGTCGCCCAGAACTCGTCGCCCGGCCCGGCGTGCCCGGTGAAGTCCCGCCAGAACGGCACCGGCGCGCCGACCACGGCCGTGTCCGCCGCCTGCAGCGGCAGCCGCCGCGCCGCCCGCCGGATCTTCGCCTTGATCCGCGGGTTCGGCAGCTCCGCGGTCAGGCCGGCGGCCTCCTGGCGGCCGATGGTGGCCGACCAGGTCAGCGCGTTCTGCAGGCCCGGCGCGCCGTGGGTGTAGAAGGCGGTGGTGATCTTGGCCGCGGTGATGTGCGGCGACACCGAGACCAGCGGCGGGTCCACGTACGGGGCGACCGCCCACTGCGTGTGCCCGAAGTAGCTGCCGCCGGTCATCGCGACCCGGCCGTCGCACCACGGCTGCTCCCGCAGCCAGGCCACGGTGGCCGGCCCGTCCTCGTGCTCGGTGGTGAACGGCCGGAAGTGGCCGCCGGACCCGAACGTCCCCCGGGTCGACTGCAGGACCACCTGGAGGCCGCGCCGGGCCAGCGGGGCGCCGAACACGGCCCCGAACACGCCGGCCCGCCCGTACGGCAGCCGGATGAGCACGACCGGCAGCGGACCGGCCCCGGCCGGCCGGTAGCGGTCGGCCAGCAGGGCCACCCCGTCGGGCATCGGCACCGGCAGGTCCCGCTCGACCTCGTACGGGGTGGCGCGCAGCGGCAGGCCGAGCGCCGCGTCGGCCAGGAGCCCGCCGAGCCGGGTCAGTGTGGTCATGGCCCCCATCGTGCCCGGCGTCAGCGCTCCGGGCGCAGCCCGCGCCAGCGCGGGTGGCGCAGCCGCCCGTCCCCGCCCAGCTCCGCGTACGCGACCTCGCCGCCGAGCTCGGGCCGCACCCACCGGGCGGCCCGGGCGAACTCGCGCGGCACCGGCACCGCGTCGAACGGCGACGTGGGCGCGGCCAGCCCCTCCAGGCGGCGCTGGAGGTCGCGCAGGGCGGCGTCGGTGAAGCCGGTCCCGACGTTGCCGACGTAGGCCAGCCCCTCCGGCGTGGGCAGGCCCAGCAGCAGCGAGCCGATGGTGCCGGCCCGGCGGCCGCCGCCGGGGTTCCAGCCGCCGATGAGGACGTCGACGGTCCGCAGGTTCTTGATCTTCAGCCAGGCCGGGGAGCGGCGGCCGGGCTGGTAGACCGAGCTGGTCCGCTTCGCGATCACGCCCTCCATGCCCTGGGCCTCGGTCGCGGCGACCAGGTCGGCGCCGCCGCCGATCCAGGACGGCGGGGTCTGCCAGGCCGGGCCGGTGGGGTCGAGGGCGTCGAGCCGGGTCCGGCGCTGGACGTACGGGTCGTCCAGCATCGACCGGCCGTCGGCGTACAGCAGGTCGAAGATCATGTAGACGGCCGGGTACGGTCCCATGGCCCGGCGGACCTCGGTCTCGTCGGTGACGTGCATCCGGTGCTGCAGCCGGCTGAACGACGGCCGCGCGTCCGCGTCCAGGGCCACGATCTCCCCGTCCAGCACGACCGCCCGGCCCAGGGACGGCCCGAGCGGGGCGATCTCCGGGTAGCGGCGGGTGATGTCCCGGTCCGAGCGCGACATCAGCCGCAGCCGGCCGCCCTCGACGTAGGCCACCGCGCGCACCCCGTCCCACTTCACCTCGTACGCCCAGAGCTGGTCCTGCTCCGGCGGCGGCAGCACGCCCGGCGTCGCCAGCATGGGCCGGATCAACGCCGGCCAGCCGGCCTCCGTACCCCTCGGTCCCCCCATGCCCCCAGTCTCTCCCGGACCCCGGTCGTCGCGGCGCGGATACTCCTGCCGTGACCGAAGCCGCGGATCCTGTCGTCGTCGTCGGGCCGGCGTCCTGGAACACGATCGCGCAGGTCCCGCGGCTGCCGGGAGGACCGCAGACGCTGTTCGCCCGGGAGTCGTGGACCACGCTGGGCGGGACCTCGGCCGGGAAGGCCCTGCACCTGGCCGACCTCGGCGTGCCGGTCACGCTCGGCACCGTGGTCGGCGCTGTACGCCGGCGCCGCCCAGGCCGTCCGGGCGCTCGGCTCCCGCCACCTCAGCCCGCTGCTCGACCCGGCCTGACCGAACATCGCAGCGGTGGCACGGGCAGATCGGGCCTGCCGGTGCCCGTTCGGTCCAGTAAGGTCAGCCGTGTCTCTCGTGGGCTGCACGGTGATGTCCCCACGGGAATCCGGACGTCGAGGAGGGCGGGTGGGCCGCTTCCGGTCGGCGTCCGTGGCCGTCGCCGGGATCGTCGTGGTCGTCGCCGCGGTCGCGGCGTCCGGCGTGCTGACCGGCCGGGCGTCGAGCGCGGTCAACGACCTCGGCCAGCTCGGCGGCGGGATCGCCGCCACCGTCGCCTGTGCGGTGACCGGGCTGCGCAGCGGCGGTCACGAGCGGCGCTGGCGGCTGCTGATGGCGGCCGGCTTCGCCGGCTGGAGCGGCGGCCAGGCCCTGTGGACCTGGTCCCAGGTGGTCAGCCTCGACCCGATCCCGTCGCCGTCGCTGGCCGACGTCGGCTACCTGACCCTGCCGGTCTTCGCGCTGCCGGCGCTGCTGGTGCTGGCGGCCGGGGGCCGCCGGCGCGGCAGCGGGGCGGGCGAGGGGCGGTCGCGGTCGGTGCTGGTGCTCGACGCCCTGGTCATCGTCGGCTCGATGAGCATCCTGGCCTGGGCGACGGTGGTCTCGGCCGTGGTCCGGGCCGGTGCCCCGACCCGGCCGGCGTTCGCCGTCGCCATCGCGTACCCGGTCTCGGACCTGATCCTGGTCGCGATCGCGCTGCTCACGCTGACCCTGCGCCGGATCGGCCGCCGTCCGCAGCTGTTGCTGATCGTCCTCGGGCTGGTCGCGATCTCCGTGTCCGACAGCGTCTTCGCCTACCTGGTCAGCTCCGGGTCCGCCGACATCCCGCCGGTGGGGGACATCGGCTTCATCGCCGGGCCGTTCCTGGTCGCGCTGGCCGCCCTGGCCCCGGTCGCGACGAGTCCCGGCCGGCCCCGGCCGGTCGGCCTGCGCTGGCACCTGCTCGTCCCGTACGTGCCGCTGGCCGCGGTCGGGCTGCTGCTGCTGACCCAGACCGCGCTCGGCCGCAGCTTCGACCGGCTCGAGATCTACCTCGGGCTGCTGGTCGTCACCCTCGTCGTGACCCGGCAGTTCATCACCCTGCGGGAGAACACCGCCCTGCTGGAACGGGTCCAGCGCGGCCAGGACGACCTGGCCTACCAGGCCTTCCACGACGCGCTGACCGACCTGCCCAACCGGGCCCTGTTCGGCGACCGGCTCGCGCACGCCGCCGACGTGCACCGGGACGAGCGCCGTCCGCTCGGTCTGCTGTTCGTCGACCTGGACGACTTCAAGGGCGTCAACGACACGCTCGGGCACGCCGCCGGCGACCTGCTGCTGCAGCAGGTCGGGCAGCGGCTGCGCAGCTGCGTGTCTGTGGCCGACACGGTCGCCCGGCTCGGCGGGGACGAGTTCGCGGTGCTGCTGGAGAGCGACGCCGACCCGGCCGAGGTCGCCGACCAGGTCTGCGCCGCCCTGGCCGTGCCCTTCGTGCTGGACACCGAGGTCCGCTCGGTCCGGGCCAGCGTCGGGCTGGTCGTGCCGGCCGGCCCGGAGCCCGCGGTGTCCGCCGACGTGCTGCTGCGCCGGGCCGACGCGGCCATGTACGCGGCCAAGCGCCGCGGCGGCGGCGCGGTGGTCCGCTACGAGCCGGGGCTGCTGTCCCTGCTGGACGACCCGGGCCTGCCCGGCCGGCTGGCCGCGGCCGTGGCCGGGGGCGAGCTGGAGGTGGCGTACCAGCCCATCGTGCGGCTCAGCGACGGGGCCACCGTCGCGGTCGAGGCGCTGGCCCGGTGGACCGACGCCGAGCGCGGGCCGGTGCCGCCGGACGTCTTCGTCGCCGCGGCCGAGCGCACCGGCCTGATCGGCGCCCTCGACGACCACGTGCTCGACCGGGCCTGCCGGGACATGGCCGCGCTGCGGGCCCGCAGCGGGGTCCCGCTGGCGGTGCACGTGAACGTCTCCGCCACCCGGCTGGCCGACCCGGCGCTGGAGCGGACCGTGCTGGCGTCGCTGCGCCGGCACCGGCTGCCGGCGGCCGCGCTGGTCCTGGAGGTCACCGAGACCAGCATGGTGCCGGACGTCGACGCGGCCGTGCTGGTCCTGCAGCGGATGCGCGACCACGGCATCCGGCTGGCCATCGACGACTTCGGCACCGGCTACGGCACGCTCGCGACCCTGCACCTGCTGCCCATCGACCTGGTCAAGCTCGACCGCACGCTGGCGGTGTCGGCCGGCGACCCGGACCGGGGCAGCGCGCTGCGGCGGTCGGTGGTCTCGATCTCCCGCACGCTCGGCATGCTCGTGGTCGGCGAGGGCATCGAGACCGCGACCCAGGCCGCCGACCTCAAGCGGCTGGGCTGCGACCTCGGCCAGGGCTACTTCTTCGGCCGGCCGGAGCCGGTCGGCCGGCTGCGGCTGAGCGCGCCGCGGATGCCCGCGGACCCGGTCCCGTCCGTCCCGGCGGCGGCGCTGGTGCTGGAGATCACCGAGACCAGCATGGTGCCGGACGTCGCCGCGGCCATACCGATCCTGCAGCGGCTGCGGGCCGGCGGCATCCGGCTCGCCCTGGATGACTTCGGAACCGGCTACGGA
>DATDKW010000348.1:0-5632 GCA_036519715.1 Mycobacteriales bacterium | reverse complement strand
TCGCGGGCGTCGTCGACACCGCCGTGGGAGGCCGCGTCGATCTCGATCACGTCGAGGCTGCCGGGCCCGTCCGGCGCCAGCGCCACGCAGGAGTCGCAGGTCCCACACGGGTCCGGCGTCGGGCCGCGGGTCTGGCAGTTGAGCGAGCGGGCCAGGATCCGCGCGCTGGAGGTCTTGCCGCACCCGCGCGGGCCGGAGAACAGGTAGGCGTGGTTGACCCGGCCGCTCCCCAGCGCCTGTATGAGCGGTTCGGTCACGTGCTCCTGACCGACCACCTCGGAGAAGGTGGCCGGACGGTACTTCCGGTAGAGCGCGAGAGCCACGCCGCGAATCTAGTCCTTCCGTACGACGCTTCCGGACCGGCACCGAACATGTGTTCTGGCGCCCGGCTTGATCCATCTGCCACGCTGGCGCCGTGGTCGTCGGAGCCCTGGCCGGGCTGCTGGTCGCCGCCGCCGTGGTCGGTGCGGTGGGGTCGTCCCGCGCGCACGCGGCCTACCGGGAGTCGCTGCGGGAGCTGCGGGACGGCGACCGGCGGCTGGAGCCGGGTGGGACCGGGCGGCGGCTGGAGGACGAGCTGCGCTGGTACGCCGACGTCGCCGCGGCCACCCGGGACGCCGGCTGGCGGTCGTCGGCGCTCGTCGTGCTCGCGCTTCTCGCGCTGGCCCTGGTGCCGGGCTGCTGGGCCCTCGCCTCCTCGCCGCCCACCCTGACCGCGGTGTCGGTGGTCGTCCTGCTGGTGGCCATCCTGCTGGTCGCCGCGCTGGCCGCGTTCGACGGCCGCCGGTCGGAGGCGGGGCTGCGGTCGGCGACCCGCCGCTCCGCGCTCGGCAAGGTCCGGCGGCTGGAGGACTCGCTGGCCCAGGTCCAGCGGTCCACCCAGGCCATGCGGGCCGCACACCGCTCCTGGCTGCGGACCCGGGCGGCCGACTACCCGCTCGCGTCCATGCTGGCCGCGCTGCGGCGGCGGGCCTACCAGCGGTCGGTCGCGCGCCGGAGCCGGGCCGTGGGCGCGCTGACCCGGGCCGTGCCGGTGTCCCTGTCGGGCCTGTCGGTCCGGGCCCCCGACGGGTACGCCGAGGGTCTGCAGGGATTGTCCGCACTGGCCGGCGGTGCGCCGCTCGACGACGAGACCTGGGCCGCCGCGGTCGCCGACCTCGGCCGGGCGGCCGAGCGCGACGCGCCGCGCCGCACCCGCTGGCTGTCCGCCCTGGCCGCCTGCGCGGAGCTCCGCTCCGACCCGCCGGCCCGCGAGTCCGCCGCCCGCTGGGCCCTGGACGCCGCCGCCCTCCCGCCCCGCGCTCCCGGCGACCCCCGCAGCGATCCCCTGCCCGACACCGTCGCCCTCGAGCCCGTGCGCCCCGGCACCTGGGAACGCGCCCTCCACCGGGCCCGGCGCCACCACGCCGGCCCGATCCTGCTGGCCGAGGTGACCCTGCGCTGGGCGTACGCGCTGGTGTCGGCCGACGAGGTCGCCGCCGGGCCCGCGCCGACGCGCAGCGCCCCGCCCGTCCCGTCGGGCCGCACCTCCCCCGCGACGACGGAGATCATCCCGACCGCCCGGGGCGGGGGCGCCCGACCGACCACCCTGACCACCGACCGCCCGATGCCGCCGCCCCACGGCTCCACCGCGGCGGGCACGGTTCCCTCGACCACCGACCCCACCAGACCGATCACGCCGACCACCGGCGCCACCAGACCCATCACGCCGAGCACCGGCCCCACCAGACCGATCACGCCGACCAGCGGCCCGACCAGACCGATCACTCCAGCCAGCGGCCCCACCAGACCGATCACACCGGCCGGCGCCACCGCAGCGGCCGAGGGCCGGCCGGACCACGGGGCACCTCACGCGGCCGCTCCGGACCCGATCCCACCTCACCCGGCCACCACCCATCCGGCGGCCGGCGGCACGGCACGCGGCCCGAGCGAGGCCGCCCGGCACGCCGCGGTCCTGGACCCGGCCGTCGCCGTCGCGGCCGAGATCATGGCCGAGACCTCGGACCCGGACGAGTACCTGCGGCGGGTCCGCCCCGGCTTCGAGTCCCTCGGCGCCACCAGCGCCCAGCTGTCCCGCCTGGTCCCGGCCTGGACCGCCCCCACCCCGGCCGCCTGACCAGCCCGTACGGGCCAAAGAGGGACCCCCCGCACACCCGTCAGAGCTCGCTTATCCTTGCTGCCTTCCGGCCCTGGGGAGGTTCACGAGGTGGACGCCGCACGAGGGGTCGCCACCAGCCTACCCGCCCCGAGGCATCTGCCGGAGCCCGGTAGACTCCCCGCCGGAGGATTCGCCTAGTGGCCTAGGGCGCACGCTTGGAAAGCGTGTTGGGGGCAACCCCTCAAGGGTTCGAATCCCTTATCCTCCGCCCTGATCGGCGGCCGGGGTCGATCGCGCATCGTCCTGCGGGATGGTCTTTCCGCTCCGACGAGAGGATGAGGTCACTCCCCGGCGCGCTGGTGGCGGCGCTTGGCCCGCCAGGCGCGCAGGAGGAACAGCGGCGTGGGCGGGACCCAGCCCAGCTGCTGAGCGGTGCCGATGTCGTCGCGGTTGGCCCAGTGCTCGATGATCTGCCCGTCGCGCAGGCGCAGCCAGTGGGTCTGGGTGCTGGCGAAGCGGCGGCCGGTCGGGGGCATGACCGACACGACCTTGCCGTCGGCGTACATGACCATGTCGCCCGTGTGCTGGCCTGACATGGTGTTGTGGATGACCACGAGATCCCCGGAGACGACCACCTCGTGCACGTCGAAGGCGAGGTCGCTGAACGCGGCCCGCAGCCAGAGCGCGCTCGCCCAGAACCCGTCCGGGCCCGGGATGGACGCGGCCGGAGGCTCGTCGACGGCCTCGCGGTTCACCGCCTCCGGGTGGATGAGGCGGACCAGGTCCTCCCGGGTCCCGCCGGCCATGGCGTGGAGGGACTCGATGGCGGACGCGCGGGCGTCGAGGGTGGTGGGCATGACGGCTCCCGTTCGGTACAGTTCGCTGTATTCGATACAGAGGACCGTACGGAATGACTGACCGACACGTCAAGAGCCGCGGGTACGACAACAGCGCGCGGGCCGAGCAGGCCCGTCTGCTGCGCCGCAAGGTCATCGACGCCGCGCACGAGGCAATGCTCGAGGACGGCTGGTCCGGCACCACGATCGCCAAGGTCGCGGCCCGCGCCGGGGTCTCGGCGGAGACGGTCTACAAGCGCTTCGGCGGCAAGGCCGGGCTGCTCAAGGCGGTCTACGACGTGCGGATGGCCGGCGACGACGAGCCGATCCCGATCGCCGAGCGGCCGGCCATGCGGGCCATGGCGGCCGAGCCCGACCCGCGCCGGGTCGCCGAGCACTACGCCTCGCTCGGCCGGGAGTTCATGGAGCGGGCCGGTCCGCTGGTCAGCGTGCTGCTCGGGGTACGCGACGCCGATCCGGAGCTGGCGGCCTTCATGGCCACCATCGACGCCGAGCGGCTGATCGGCGCCAGCGGTTTCGTGCGCGTGATGGCGTCCCGGGCAACACTGCGCGTCGATCCGGAGCAGGCACGCGACATCGTCTGGGCGTTGATCTCCCCCGACCTGTACGACCTGTTCATCACCCGGCGCGGCTGGTCCCTGGACGCGTACCAGGACTGGCTGGCGCAGTCGCTGGCGTCGATTGTCGAATCCGGACCGGCCGGCTCGTCATCGGGCAAACGACAGAAGGGACGGGCCCCGTGAGGTTCCTCGTGCTGCTCACCGAGAAGGACCACTTCGACATTTGGGACGCCGCCGACGCCGACCTGCGCCGGCGCACGATCGACGACTACAACGCCTTCGGCGACGCCGTGCGGAAGCTCGGCACGCTGGTCGTCGGCGATGCGCTGGCCCGGCCCGAAGAGGCCCGGACCCGGCGGCCCGGGGGCTCGGTCACCCGCGGCCCGTTCGCCGAGACGGTCGAGCAGATCGGCGGCTTCTACCTGGTCGACCTGCCCGACCTGGACACGGCGGTGGAGGTCGCCGGGCTGCTGCCGCGCGAGTACACGATCGAGGTCCGGCCGACCGTGCAGGTGGAGGTCTAGAGGGCGCTGACATGCGCCACGAGGACTGGGGGAACGCCCGCTCGGCCAGCTCGCCGTCGAAGCGGCGGCAGCGGGCGAGCACGTTGCCGGCGTCGGCCGTGCCGACGACGACCGCGGGCTGCCAGGTGCCGAGGACGAACACCCACACCGCCTCACCGGGCTGGTACGCCGAGCGGACTCAGGAAGAGGAAGTACCTCTTCCGGTCACCGTCAAGACCCCTAAACTGATCACGTGTCGCCGGGCGACGACGAGTTCGAGTCGGTGCGACGGGAGACCGATCCCCGTCGCCAGGGCCGTCGTGCGACCGCACTGCTCGCGATCTACCAGCAGCGCATGGTCGAGCTGGCCCGGCTGCGCCGCGAGGACATGCGCATGCTGCAGCTGGAGGGGCTCAGCTACGCGGCCGTGGCGACCGAGTTCGGGCTGTCCAAGGGGCGGATCGGGCAGATCACCCAGACCGCGCCGCCGGCGGAGCGGGCGCTGTTCGGGGTCGGCCCGGTGACCGTCGCCCTGCCGCTGGGGCCCGGCGGGGAGCGGGCGCTGCCGGTCATCGCGTCCGAGGACGCGCTGGCGTACGACCGGCTGGTCGCGTTCCTGCGCGAGCTGCTGCTGGCGGTCGAGCAGCTGCGCATCCCGGTCGACGGCGCCTGGACGCCGGGCGGCGACGTGATCGCGATCTGCGGGCCAAAGTCCTCCCCGGTCAGCGCGGCCGCGCTGGCCCGGGACCCGCTGCTGGACTTCCGCGAGGAGCCGGACGGGCGCTGGGTGATCGCCGACCGGCACGACGGCACCCGCTACCGATCGCCGCTGGACGACGGCCAGGACGGGCGGGACATCGCCTACCTCGGCCGGCTCCCGGTCGCCGGGGGCGGCACCATGCTGCTGATCGCCGGGGTGCACGCGCTCGGTTCGGTCGGTGCGGTCGACTACCTGGTGGGGCACGCGGCCGAGCTCTACCGCCAGGTCGGCGAGAGGACGTTCTCGATGATCACAGCGAGTCGGCACGACGGCGAACGCGTCCTCGAGAGCGAGGCGCTGTGTCCGGCCCGCCCGCACGACTGACCCGGATCCGCGTCGCCGAGCGGGCCGGCGGAAGCAAAGCCGACCCAGGACCGCACGGTGCTGTTGCCGGACGCGGTCGCGCGTACCAGCCGCTGCCCGCTGGGCCGGCTCGGGCGCGGAGGCCCCGTCCAGCACGCCGGGCCGTCCCGGACTGGACCGCCGCGCTCCGGCTGGTCCGGGAGCGCGGCCCCGACGCGCTGCTGGACGCGGTCCGGGCTCCGGAGCAGGCCGACCCGGACGGACGGCGGTGGCCCCGCTCGACGCCGTACGACGACCAGGCCCTCATCGTGGTGTCGTTCCTTGACAACAAGAGCGTTAGCGAGTACTAACGTTAGTCGTGACTGACACAGCTGCCGCGATCGCGGCCCTGGGCGACCCGACCCGGCGGGCGGTGTTCGAGCGGCTGCGGCACGGTCCGCGGGCCGCCGGCGAGCTGGCCGAGGGCCTCCCGGTGAGCCGGTCGGCGGTCTCGCAGCACCTCGGCGTGCTGCTGGAGGTCGGCCTGGTCACCCAGCGCCGGGAGGGCACCC
>DATDKW010000347.1:0-5599 GCA_036519715.1 Mycobacteriales bacterium | reverse complement strand
GCGGTGATCGGGGGGCGCGGCCGGCGTGGTCAGCGCGGCGCCGGGATGGGCACCGGCCGGCGGGTCCCGTCCGGACCGGGGGCGTCGAGGTAGGTCCCCTCCCCGGCGTGCGAGGACGTCTCCTCCAGACTCCCCTCGACGCCGAGCGTCCAGCCCGCCTTGACCTTGGCCTCGAAGCCCTCGACGTCGGTGACGTCGTCGTACGTGACCGTGGTGACCTTGGCCTTGTCGTGCAGCGCGTTCTGGAAGTCGTCGCCCGGGACCGCGGTGACCGGGTTGTGGTAGCGCGGATCCCCGTCGAGGAAGCCCGCGTCGCGCCGACCACCGGCCGCCCACTGCTCGACGGCCGCGCGGTTGTCGTCGGTGACGTCGAGGGTGGTCGTGGTCAGCGTGACCTGGCTGCCCTTGTCCTTGTCGTTGATCTTCAGGGACGGGTCGAGGCCGGGAGCGGCGTGCCGGCCGGGGTTCGGGTCCTTGCCGGGCCCGGCGACCGGCTCCGAGTGCGTCACCTGGGTGCTGTCGGTCGAGGTCAGGACGACCTTGGTGATCTGCCCGTCCGCGTCCCGCACGATGCCGGTGGTCGAGCCGTCCAGCTTCTGGACGCCGCCGCCCTCGCCCGGCCCGACCCCGAACGGGGTGACGAGCCCGTTCGCCTCCCCGGAGCCCTCCTGGGAGACGACGGTGGTCGTGGCGCCGGTGCCCATGTCCCGGATCACCGTCTCCTTGACCGTGACCTCGCCCTTGGCGTCACCCTGGACCACCCCGTACTCGCCGCTGAGCTTGCCCGACACCGGCACCGCGAACTCCGACACGACCAGGTCCGGCGGCCGGATCGGGGGCAGCCCGCCGGCGGCGGCGACCCCCAGCGCCGCACCCTCCTCGAACATGACCGCCCGCTGCGCCGCGATGTGGTTCTGCAGCTGGGCCTGGAACGCGTCGGCCTCGGCCGCGCTCAGGAACTTCCAGGTGCTGCCGGCCTCGATCTTGCCGCCGGCTCCGCCCTCCAGGACGCCGCCGAGCGACCCGGTGGCGCTGAGCTCACCGCCGTCGACGGCGGTGAGGAAGACCGACCCGTCGCTGAACGTCGTCTTCTTGAACACCGCGCTCTGGCCGAACTTCACGAACCCGATGATGATCGCGGCCGAGGCCTTGCCGACCTCCTCGCCGGTCCTGAACCGGTCCGGCGCCGGGTCGAACGCGGTCAGCGACCTGATCGCGGCCGCGCAGGCCTGCTCGACCTGGCCGAGGTGCTCGATCAGCGCGGTCATCCGGGCCGCCTCGTCCGGCGTCACCGGACCACCCGTGTCCAGCCGGCGCAGCTCGGCGATGATCGGCTCGGCCGCGTCGGCAAAGGTGTCCAGGGCCGTGCCCAGACCCCGGATCCGCTCCGCCGACTTCTCGGCCAGCGGCCCGACCGGGTCCAGCGCGGCCAGCAGTACCGGTGTCTCCGGGGCGATGTAGCAGGACCCGATCTGACGCCAGGTCCGGACGGCCGCGTCGCCGTGGTCGGCGACCGGCTGGGCCAGCGGCAGCATCCCGGCGGCGGCGGCGCGGACGGCCTCGACGTCGACGGCGGCGGCCGGCGGCAGTTCCGGTGGGGCGACGGTCGTGGGCGGCATGTCAGCCCTCGACCTTCTCGGGCAGGGCCTGGGTCGCCCCGGCCTCCCGCGGCGCGAACGGCAGGACCACGCCGTCGACGACGGTGGCGGCCCGGCCGTACTGCTCGGCCATCAGCGCGTCGCCCCGTACGTAGGCGTCGACGGCGATCTGGCCGTGCTCCAGGGCCGAGTCGATCCGGGCCAGGATCTCCCGGGTGGCCTTGTCGTGCTCGGCCAGGAAGTGGTCGAGCTCGGCGTACACCGGCCCGCTCGGCCGGGCCCCGCCCATCGCGTCGTTCAGCAGCGGGACCATCCGGTGCAGGGTGGTGTCGAGCTGGTCCCGCTCGGCGTCGGTCTCGATGCTCACCCGGGCGGTCTCCCGGGGCTGGATGTCGTACGACATGGCGCCCTCAGCTCCGCATGGTGATCTTGGCGCCCTCGGGCGAGATCGGGAAGAAGCCGGCCTTGCACACGCCCTTCACGTCGCCGGGGCGGTCCTGGACGAAGGTGTAGACGGGCCAGCCGGCCAGGGTCAGCTGCCGGGTGCCCTGGCCGCGGGCGATCGTGCCGACCAGCGACCGGTCGATGCCGACGACGGTGAAGTCGGTGCCGGTGACGAGGGCCGGCCGCCAGGCCTTGAGGCAGGGGCCGGTGCAGCGGGAGCGGGACGGGCGGGCCGAGTCCCTGTCCGACCGGTAGAGCGTCAGCCCCGTGGCGTCGACGACCAGGGTGCCGACCTTGCGGTTGACCTTGGCCCGCAGCACCGTCGGCGGCGTCAGCATGATCGGCGCGATCTCCGGCACCGGGGCCGGCGTGATCGCGGGCGCCGGGGCCGGGCTGGTGGCGGCGGCCGCGGCCGTGCGGTAGGAGCCGAGGTCGGTCAGGTCGCAGGCGGTCGTGGACAGGGCGGCACCGGCGAGCACAAGCATGGTGACGGCACGCGCTGGTTTCATCGTCGACCTCCGGGGTCTCTGGGGTGCGTCCACAATGGACACTGGAGTTCGGTTGGGTGGCGCGGGCGCCGGAGCGCCCGCGCCGGTCAGCCGATGCTGTCGACCGCGGCCTGCGCCCGCTGCATGGCCTGGCGGGCCGCGTCGTCGTTCTGCCCGAGCGACGCCCGCAGCGTCGAGATGATCGTGCGCACCTCGCCGGCGACCGTGTGCCAGCGCAGCTCCTTGCCCGCGTACGAATCCGAGACGCCCTCGGCCTCGTAGTCCGCCATCGCGGTGCGCACGTCGGCGTCGCGCTGGTCGATCAGCGACTCCAGCCGGCTTGCCGTGCTGGTGAACTGCTCCTGGGCGCTGCCCGAGGCCGCGATGTCGAAGCTCCGGCGGTCCGTCTGGTTCATGGTCGTGGTCCTCTCAGCTGAAGCGGGCGGCGTCGAAGGCGGCGCCGGAGTGGGCGGCGCCGGTGTCCTCGGTCATCTGCTGCTCGCCCTGGACGAAGGCGGTGTTCTGGCCGTCGATGCCGCCGAGGACGGCGGCCAGGGCGGCGTTCAGCTCGGTGGCGATGTCGTCGGTGTCGGCCTTGAACCGGTCGAACGCGGCCCGGCCCTCGCCGTTGAACGTGCCCTCCAGCGGGGCCGCGGCGTCGTACAGCGCGCGGACGTTGGCCCCGAGGTCGTCGTGGGCCGACGACGTGGCCGTCGTCAGCTGCGACAGAGTCTGGGCGCCCATGTCGAAGGTCATGAGTCATCTCCTGGGGGTGACGGGCGAACTCGGCTCGGTCCGCGGTCACCTCGCACACGGGCGGGTCCGGGGGCGGGTTCAGAGGTTTTCCGGCGTTTCTCCGACCTGTCCGGACTGAACCGGGGCGGCGGGCGACCCGTGTGGACAGCGATCCGAGACGGAGGACGCGATGCCCCTCAGCCACGACACGATCCTGCTCGAGACCGTACGGACCCGGCGGATGCGGCTGCAGTCCGCGTTCCTGCACGGCGGGCTGGCGCAGCGGCGGGTGGTCGACGACAACGTCCGACGGGTGCTCGGAAGCCTGGTGGCGGCGGCGGTCCTGTGCGCCGGCTGCGTCGGCTTCGCTCTGGTGACGAGCCTGATCCCGGCCCGCGGCGGCGGCCCGGCGGTCGGGCGGCCGCCGGCGATCAGCCCCTCCGGCCACCCCGCCGCCCCGAGCGGAGCCGACCGGCCATGAGCTTCACCCGGATGACCGTGGTGGGGACGACCCACCGCTGCGAGCTTGTCGTGCCCAGCGACGAGATCCTGGGCGCGGTGCTGCCGCGGATGCTGGACCTGCTGCACGAGGCGGCCGGGCCGGTGACGCGGCCGCTGCGGCTGGTGCTGCCGACCGGCGACCAGCTCGACGTGGACCGGACGCCGGCCGAGCAGCGGCTGCTCGACGGCGCGGTCGTGCGGCTGGTCCGGGCCGAGGAGGTGCCGCCGCCGCCGGAGGTCGCGGACGTGACCGACGTGCTCGGCGACGAGTTCGGCGCCCGCACGGACCTGTGGTCGGACGGCGCCCGTACGGTGACCGGCTCAGTCGCGCTCGCCGCCGTCGGGGCCGCCGGCGCCGGGCTGCTCCCGGCCACCACGGCGCAGCGGCTGCTGGCCATCGGCGCCGTGCTCCTCCTGGCCCTCGTCACCTCCCGCCTCACCAGCCCGCCCGCCCCGGCCGTCCACCTCCCGTCCCCGCCCGGCCAACTCCCGTCCCCGCCCGGCCAACTCCCGTCCCCGGTCGCCCACCTCCCGTCCCCGGTCGCCCACCTCCCGTCCCCAGCCGCCCAAGTCCCGATCCCGGCCGGCCATCTCCCGGTCCCGGCCGGCCGGGGCCCGGTGCCGAGCGGCCCGCGGTCCGCCGGTGGGCCGGCCGCCCGGGTCGCGGTCGGCCGGGCCGCGGTGGCGGCGCTGACCGGGCTGGCGCTGGGGATCGCGGCGGTGACGGCACTGCGATTGGCGCTGGCCCCGGGGGTCACCGCGACCGGGTGGGTGCTGCCGGTGGCGACGGCGCTGGGCCTGCTCGGCTGGGCCTGCACCGGCGCCGGGATCGGTCTCGGCCTGGGCTCCCGGCCCGCGCTGGCCGGCAGCGGCCTCGGCCTGCTGGCCGCCTGCGTACCGCCGGCCGCCGCCGGCCTGGGCCCGGAGCGGGCGGCGGCGGTCGGCGCCACCGCCGCGGTGGTCGCCTGCGGCCTGCTCCCCCGGTACGCGGCCGCCGCCGCCGGGCTCACCGCGCTGGACTCGGCCGTCCTCGGCGGCCGGCTGCGCCGGCGGACCGAGGTACGGCGCGGGGTCGACCGGGCGTACTCGGCCTTGACCTGGTCGGTCTGCGGCGTGGCCTGGACCCTGGCGGCCACCTCCGGGGTGCTGCTCGGGTCCACGGACGGCTGGGCCGCCGGGCTCGGCGTCGCCGTGGTCACCGTGACCGCCTTGCGTACCAGGGGTTTCCCGATTGCGGCACAGCAGATGGCGCTGTGGTCGGCCGTGCTGGCCGGGCTGGTCGTCGGCGGGTTCGGCCGGATGGGGCCGTCGCCCCGCGAGGTGGTGGCCGGGATCGCCGCGGTCGCGGCCGCGGTGCTGGTGCTGACCCTGGCCCGGCCGCCCGCGCACACCCGGGCCGCGCTGCGGCAGCTCGGCGACGTGCTGGAGACGGTGGCCGTGGTGGCGATGGTGCCGCTGCTGGTCGGGCTGTTCGGGGTCTACTCCGACCTGCTCGGGGCGTTCTGATGGGCGCCGTGCGGGCCGTGCTGGGGCCGGTGTTCGGCAGCGCCACCGGCACCGGCCGGGCGCTGCGGCAGTGCGACGCCGCCGTGCGGGTGCCGCTGCCGCTGTGCCGGCGGATCGGGTTCGTGCACCTGGCGCCGGGCAGCGGCGGGTCGACGACGGCCGCGGCGGTGGCGACCGTGCTGGCCCGCCGCCGCACCGGCACGGTGCTGGCCGTCGACGCCTCCCCCAGCCCGCGCGGCCTGCTCCCGCTCCTCGGCGCCACCGGCCCACCCGCGACGTCCCCCGCCACCGGCGGCCCGCCCGCTCCGCCGCCGGCCACGAGCGGCC
>DATDKW010000346.1:0-16768 GCA_036519715.1 Mycobacteriales bacterium | reverse complement strand
ACGCACAAGGACATCCATGACCAGGCCGGCGAGTTCCCGGCGGCCGGGAATCCGCGCACCCACAAGGAGTGGTGGGGCAAGACCTTCTTCAAGCACTTCCCCAACCACGGCTTCGTGGGCGACATCTTCACGATCAACGGGACGGCCTATCCGACGCTGGAGGTGAAGCGGCGCAAGTACCGGCTGCGGTTCCTGGACGCGTCCATCGCCCGCATCTACGAGCTGCAGCTGATGACGTCCACGGCCGGGCCGAAGACCGCTGTGTCGCTGGGTTACGCCACCGACGCCGACCTGCAGGGGCAGTGGCGCATCGAGGACGGCCAGCAGTGCATGAAGTGGACGGAGATCGCCGACGACGGCGGCCTGCTGCCGGTGCCGATCGTGCGCAACACGTTCGAGCTGTGGCCGGCCAAGCGCCGCGAGCACATCATGGACTTCACCAAGTACATGGACGGCTCGCCCACCAAGAAGGGCGACGTCATCTACCTGACCAACGTCATGCGGATGCCCGACGGCCGCATGTGGTCGAACTCGTCACGCTTCCTGCCCGACCCGAAGTACAAGGTTCCGATGATGAAGATCGTCATCGGCGACGACGCCCCGGACGCGAGCGTGGTCCCGGCGGCGCTGCGGGACCTGCCGCCGCTGCCGTCGAACTGGCAGAACCTGCTGGACGACCGGATGATCTTCGAGGTGCAGCGCGGGTCGGCCGGCGGTGAGCTGGAGTGGCTCATCAACGGCAAGCCGTTCGACCCGACGGTGGAGCTCAACAGCCTGCCGAACAAGCTCGGCCACACCGCGAAGGCGATCCAGAAGAAGAACTCCTTCAACCTGTGGGAGATCCGCAACGGTGGCGGCGGCTGGGTGCACCCCTTCCACCTGCACATGGAAGAGCACCGCACGGTCATGCGGAACAACAAGGACGTCACCGTGACCGTCGATCCGGGTCACCCCGACGACCGGTCCCGGGAGGACCTCGTCGCGCTCGACCCGAGCGAGTCGACGATCATCTACCGCGGGTTCCGGGACTTCGTCGGCCCGTACGTGGCCCATTGCCACAACCTGGCCCACGAGGACCACGCCATGATGTTCGGCTGGACCATCGCGCCGTAGCACCCGGGGCCTGCCCCCGCGGTTCTCCCGCGGGGGCAGGCGCCGGACCGTCACGACACCGAGAAGAAGGTGAACCATGTCCACTGCTACGACCACCGAGGCAGGGCCGGCGCCGGAGCCCTTCGTGCGCTTCGCCGCGATCCGCGGCAAGGTGCCCCTGCCCTGGGTCACCGTCGGCGTGCTGGCCATCCTCATGGCCGCGGCTGACGGGTTCATCCTGACGTCGCTGCAGGGCGCGGTCGGCGCGATCGAGCGGGCCCAGGGGCCGTTCCTGAGCTGGGCCCGGGACACGGCGATCGTGCTGCCGCTGTTCGTGCTCGCCGTCATGTGGGCGTTCACCCGGGCGCACCGCAAGCACGGTCTGACCACCACGGCGCTGCGGTCCCCGCGCAAGGTGCTGACCACGGCGCTGCTCATCGTGGCCGCCGGCACCGCGGTCGGCGTCGGTGAGACCGCGGTCTCCGGCGCGTACGACTTCCACCTGCAGTCCAACCTGCTGAAGTCCATGTCCGGGCAGCACGAGCACGGCGTGGCCAACCCGTCCACGGGCGCCGTCACCGCCAACCCGGCGTACGCCAACGGTGGCTGGACGCCGGAGCAGCGGCAGACCGCCGCGGTCGACGTGAAGGCGGCCGCGTTCGGGGCCGGCCTCATGCTCATCGCCAACCTGGTCGTGGTCGGCTGGGTGATCGCGCTGCGCGGCGGCCGGCTCGACGTCATCCCGGCGAGCCGCCGGCGGCGATCCGCCGCGGCCAAGGTGGGGGCTCCCGCGGCGGCCTGACCGTCGCGTTCGGACAGACCGCGCCCCGGCCGCATCCCGGCCGGGGCGCGGTCCCGTTGCGGCGCGGTCTCCGTTATGTTGCGGCGATGGAGACGGATCTCGTCCTGTCCGACGGCCGCACCCTGCACGTGTACGACACCGGCAGCGGCAGCCTCCCGGTCTTCTGGCACCACGGCACCCCCAACATCGGCACCCCGCCGGCGCCGCTCTTCCCGGCCTCCGACCCGCTCGGCATCCGCTGGCTGTCCTACGACCGGCCCGGATACGGCGGGTCGTCGCCGCGTCCGGGCCGGGACATCGCCTCGGCCGCCGGCGACGTGCTCGCCATCGCCGACGCGCTCGGCATCGACCGGTTCGCGGTCGCCGGTCACTCCGGCGGCGGGGCGCACGCACTGGCCTGCGGCGCGCTGCTGCCGGACCGGGTCCGGTCGGTGCTGAGCATCTCCGGCCTGGCGCCGTACGGGGCGGCCGGTCTGGACTGGTTCGCCGGCATGTCCCCGGCCGGCGAGGCGTCCCTGCGCGCCGCCGTCGCCGGCCGCGCCGCCAAGGAGCGGCACGAGGCCACCTCCACCGATGACGACCCGGGCTTCATCCAGGCCGACCTCGATGCCCTGGACGGGGTGTGGTCCTGGTTCCTGACGGTGGTCGAACCGGCGATGGCCGGCGGTCCGGCGCCGCTGATCGACGACGACCTGGCCGCGGTCGGCCCGTGGGGGTTCGACCCGGCCGACATCGCCGGGCCGGTCCTGGTGCTGCACGGCGAGCTGGACCGGGTCGTGCCGGTCTCCCACGCCGCCTGGCTGGCCGGGCGCTGCCCCCACGCGGAGCTGCGGGTCGAGCCGGGCGCCGGGCACATCTCGGTGCTCGACGCCGCTCCGGCCGCGCTGGAGTGGCTGGCCCGGTCCTAGGACCATCGGCCACCGTCCGGACTCCGCTACGCCTGCCGCTGCTCCCGACCGGTCCGTACGGCCCATCCTGACTTGCGGTCGGGGCGACTCGGCTACGCCGTATGGCCTCGTGGCGGATCAATCTGCCATGTCCGGGGAGGTGGACATCGGTCCGGCCGAGCGCCTCCGGTGCTAGGACCATCGTGCACTTGGGTGCCGTCTGCTGCTCCGGTGAGACTACTGATGCACGGAGCACCGAGGTTCCGGGCCGCGAACACCCCCGAGGAGTAGCCATGAAGAACATCGTCCGGACGGCCGCCGGAGCCCTGACCCTGGCCGGCGCCCTCGGCACCACGCTGCTGACCGCTCCGGTCGCGTCCGCCGACGTCCTGGCGCCGCCGTCGTTCGTGTGCCCCGACGGCAGCGACACCTTCGACGTCCCCAACGACATCACTGCACCCAACCAGCCCGCGACCGCCGGCACCGTGTGCGTCTTCGCCGGCACCACCGCGTTCCGTTCCGTGCACACCAACGGCGGCTGGCGCGTCGAGGTCAAGTCGCCCTTCGGCTCGGACACCACCAACGTCCGCTTCTACGAGCCCACCTTCAACGAGAAGGCCGAGGTGCTGACCAAGAACGACGAGATCGTCGTCCAGCCTTGACCCGCTCCCCGCACCACCGCGACGAGGCTCCGTCCCTCCGGCCCCCGGAGAACGGAGCCTCTCGGTGTGTACGGCGCCGGTCAGCGGGCCGGCTTGTGTACTTCGGCACCGTGCGACGCTCAAGCGCCTCGGTCGCAGGTTGGTGCTGACCGACCCGGGTGGAGCCGCCTGTCGGGATCGAACCGACGACCTGCCGCTTACAAGGACATTCAGTGCGGCTCGTTGTTCATTCGAGGGCTCGTGGGCGGATCAGGCCGGCCACCAGGCCTGTAGCGGTCGAGCATCGTGTCGACGGACACTCCTGCCTCGAACGCGCTCGGTGTGAAGCCGGTGACGATCGGCAGGAACTGGTCTCTTGCCAGCGCCTGGAGTCGCAACTCGGTGGCGGCCCGGACCGTGGCCGTCCGCGGTACCTGCCGCAGCAGCGCGATCTCACCGAACGCTTGCCCGGGCTCGAGTGTTGCGATCACGCGACCCTCACCGATCACCTCGGCCTCGCCCGACTCGATCACGTAGAAGTAGTCGCCGACGTCGCCCTGGGCGAACACGACCTGACCTGCGGGCGTCGCGAGCGGCCTCAGGCCGCGCGCGAGTTGCTCGATGGCGGGCAGCGGCAGGGGGCGAAACATCGGAACCCCTTGGAGCAGGGCGATCTCCTGGTCCCGGACACCGATGAACCGGTCCAGGCGTCGCAGCCTCGGCGAAGCGGCTGCCACGAGGATCGGGCACAGCACGCCGACGATCACCAGCGCCACGCGTACGCCGGACACCTCGATCAGCAGGGACGCCACGACGGCGCCCAGCCCGACAGTGAGCGCACCCAAGCTCTCCAGGAAGCCGAACACGCGCGTCAGCACGTCGTCCGGCGCCAGCCTGGCCATGAGTGTGAACAAGCCGAGGTCCACCAGGGCGTTCCCGACGCCGACGCAGGCCAGCAGGGTCAGTGCCGCCGCCCGGGCCGGGAAGAAGCCGAGAAGTGCGATCGGGACACCCCACATCGCCACCCCGATCCCGAACCAGCCGGCCAGCCGCCGCGACCCGACCAGCAAGGACGCGGCCAGCGAACCGAGGACGGCACCGGCGCCGACGGCCGCACTGAGGGCGCCGACCCCCGGCTCGCCGGTGTCCAGGAGGTCGAAGGCGACCACGACTGTGAACACGGTCAACGCTCCGCGGGTGAACGCCTGCGCCGCGGTGAGACCGACCAGGACGGCCAGGTCGCGGTTCCGCACGACGGCGCGAACACCCTCGGCTGCCTCCGCCAACAGGTTGACCCGGACCGCTGCGGGTGGTCTCGGGGGAGCCTCGTAGTGGACCCGCAGCATCAGCGCCGCGGCCCACAACGAGGCTGCGGCCGCAACGGCGAACACCGCGGTCACACTGGTGAACCGGAGGATGATCGCCGCCAGCAGTGGGCCCGCCAGCGTGGCCACCGAGTCCAGCAGGCCGCGGACCACATTGGCGCTGGCCAGCTCGTACCCGGTGCGGCAGAGCGAGGGCAGCAGTGCCGAATGCGCCGGGCGGAAGAGGGTGGCCGCGACGGTCGACACCACCGCCAGCACGTAGACGATCTCCGGTGGACCTGCCAGTCCGGCGACGACCGCAGCCAGGGCGGTCGCGACACCCCGCACGCTGGACACCAGGACGAGCACCCGTTCCCGGCGTCCCCGGTCGACAAGGGGGGCGACGAGCGGCGCCACCACCGCCGAGGGCACCATTCGCAGCAGGGCGACCAGCCCGACCGCCGTAGCGCCGCCGTCCCGGAAGGCCACGATCCCCAACGCGACGGTGAACGCCCACTCGGCCGTGGATGCCCCGAGGAAGGCCAACTGGGCCCGACGCACGCTCGGGTTGCGGGCATTGCTGGCGAACGCTCCAGCCCCCGCGCCAAGCCTGCTCCGGAACCCCCCGTCCGCCACGGTGCGACGCTACGCCGCTCGGCGCCGATGGCGATGCGGCCAAGACCGTGGCCGACCCTGTTAGCGTCTTCGTGTGGAGACCCGGCGGGCGCTGCTCCTGATCGCCGACATCGGCGGCTACACGGAGTACATGCAGTTCCACCGCACGATCCTCGGGCACGCGGAGGCAGCCACGACGCGCATGCTCGAGAAGGTGGTCGATGCGGCCCGCGACTTCGACCTTATTGAGATCGAGGGCGACGCGGCCTTCCTCGCCCGCGGGGCCGACGCGCTCGACGGTGGCGCGGCGGTGGACGCCATCACTGAGGCTGCCGTCGCCATGCACCGCGCCTTCCACCTGCAGCGGCGGCTGGTCGAGCTCAACATGTGCCCCTGCGACAGTTGCACTCAGACGAGCGACCTGAAGCTGAAGTTCGTCGCACACGTCGGCGAGGTCGCGATCCAGACGATCAAACGACGGCGAAAGCTCGTCGGCATGGACGTGATCTTCGTCCATCGCCTCCTCAAGAACCCGGTCCAGGTGCCCGAGTACGTCCTTCTCTCCGAGGATCTCTACCGGAGCGGCGGCACGACTCCGCCCGACCACCTGATGCACGAGGTCTCTCAGGACCTCGAGGGAATCGGACCCGTGCGCAGCTACTTCGTGGCGGTGGAAGACCTCGCGGGGCCCCTCGCTCCGGTGCCGGATCCCCCATTGCTCCGGCGCTTCGGCGGGACAGTCGGCATCCTCGGCGGGGGCCTGCGGCACCGACTCCACCTGCGCCGCCCACGTCCTACCGCTCCCGTCTACTGATACCTCCGCTGCACCAGCAGCGATCCGGACGACGGCTGGCTGCGCGCGTCGTCGCAGGTCATGACCGAGCCGCCTGTCGGGATCGAACCGACGACCTGCCGCTTACAAGGTCACAGCGCCTCAACGCTGTTCAGACCTGCGACGACGCACGACCTGACCGAGCGAACCGCCGACAAGCGGCTTGTGTTCTCCCGACACCGTACGGCGCTCGGAGCCTGGGTCGCTGCCGGGCTCTACGATGGTGTGCGTGAGCGCCGAACGGGACGAGCTACGGCGGCTGGTCGAGGAGCTGCCGGAGGCGGAGGTGTCCGCGGCGGTGGCCGAACTCCGGCTCCGAGCCGCACCGCGGACGGGCCGGCCGTGGCCACCGCCATGGTTCGGCGCTGCGGCCGGCGGCCGCACGGACACCGCGGCGCGCAGCGAGGAGCTGTTGGAGGACGGATTCGGCCGGTCGGCGTGATCGTCTGCGACACCGGTCCGCTAGTCGCAGCTGCGCTGGCGAACGACGACCACCATCACGAATGCGTGGAACTCTTCACCGGCCTGCACCTGGCTCGGCGCCCGCTCCTGGTACCGGCGACCGTCGTCGCCGAGGTCGGCTAACCTGCTCGGTCGCGAGGCCGGCGCGAAGATCGAGTCGCTGTTCCTGGACTCTATTGCGGCCGGTGACTTCGTCTTGGTTGACCTGACGGCCGCCGACTGCGCGCGGATGGCCGAACTGGTGCGGCGCTACGGCGATCTCCCCCTGGGCACTACCGACGCGTCGGTCGTAGCCGTTGCTGAACGGCTCGACGTCACCGAGGTCGCCACCTTGGATCGCCGCCACTTCACTGTCGTCCGTCCACGCCACACCACGGCGCTGACTTTGCTGCCGTGAACATGTCTGAGCGGACCGAAGTCCTGTTCATCGGCGGACGATCCGGCGTCGGCAAGAGTTCGGTCGCTTTCGAGATGTCAATACAACTCGCAGCCGTGCACGCCAGGCACGCGGTCATAGAGGGAGACAACCTCGACATGGCCTACCCGCCGCCATGGGAATACGGTTTGGCGGAGAGAAATCTTGCGTTGATGTGGCGCAACTATCTCGACCTCGGCTATCGACGACTCATTTACACGAATACGAACAGTGTCTGCTCGGTCGAGGAACTGGTAGCGGCGATCGGCGGACGACCCCGCGTGGTTGCCGTCCTGCTGACCGCCACCGATGACACGATTCGGGAGAGACTGGTCCAGCGAGAAATAGGGAGCGCTCTCGACGAACACATCGATCGGAGCCGCCGGGCCGCACTGCGGCTGGAGAAGGAAGCGCCGGAGTGGGTCGTTCGAGTTGACACCCACGCCAGGACAGTCGCCTCGATCGCCGAAGAGCTGATCCGGTTGGCAGGCTGGCGCCGACTGATCCGCGTGGAGCCGCCTGTCGGGATCGAACCGACGACCTGCCGCTTACAAGGCGGCTGCTCTTCCGACTGAGCTAAGGCGGCGACGGGTCGATCGTACGGGCTTGGGGGGCGGGGGAGAGCGGGTAGGGAGACAGGGCACGGGGCGGTTGGTGGAGGCGTCCGTGCGTCGGTTGGTGGGGATCGTCGCGGTCGCGGTGGTGGCGCTGGGGACCGCGACCGGGTGTGAGGGGTTGGAGCTGCCGGCCGGTGGGGCGGCCGCGCCGGCCAGCACCGGGAGCGCGCCGGTGGCGAAGGTCCCGGCGGCGACGGTGGCGAAGGCCAGGAAGGACCTGGCCGCGCTCACCGTTGCACCGGCCCGCGAGGGCGGCTACCTGCGGATCCGCGACTTCGGACCGGCCTGGTCGGTCGACGTCGACCGCAACGGCTGCGGCACCCGCGACGACATCCTGCGCCGCGACCTGGAGAACGTGCGGCTGAGAGGCAGGTGCACGGTGATCGCCGGCGTGCTGGCCGACCCGTACACCGGTCAGACCGTCACCTTCACGAAGGCGACGGCGGTCAAGGTCCAGATCGACCACGTGGTGCCGCTGGGCGCGGCCTGGGTCCGCGGGGCCCGGGACTGGCCGCAGGCCGAGCGGGAGCGCTTCGCCAACGACCCGGCCAACCTGCTCGCCACCACGGCCTCGGCCAACCAGAGCAAGAGCGACCGCGGGCCGGCGGAATGGCTGCCCCGGCAGGCCTACCGCTGCGCGTACGCGGTGCGGTGGGTCCGAGTGTCCACAAGCTACAAGCTGGCGCTGACCCCGCCCGACGAAGCCAGTCTGACCACGCTGCTGGAGCGCTGTTGAGCCGGGTCGCGCTCAGCGGCGGGGGATCCCGGTGCTGGTCCGGATGACCAGCTCGGTCGGCAGCAGCACGTGCCGGGCCGCCGGCCGCTCGCTCTCGTCCAGCAGCAGCTGCCCGGCGACGCGGCCCTTCTCCAGGGTGGGCTGGCGGACGGTGGTCAGCCCGGCGATCGCCGACTCGGCCACGCCGTCGAAGCCGGTCACCGACAGCTCCTCCGGCACCCACAGCCCGAGCTGCCGGGCCACGGTCAGCGTGGCCAGTCCGAACACGTCGGTCGTACAGGCCAGCGCGGTCAGGTCCGGGTGCCGGTCGAGGATCGCCACCGCCGCCTCGCCGCCGGCGGTGGGGGAATTCTCGTACCGTTCCTCCACCGGCACCGTCGCCCAGTCCACGCCGAACTCGGCCAGCCCGTCGGCCAGTCCCTCCAGCCGGGCCTTGACCACCGCGTACGGACAGCGCTGCTGGCGGTCCAGGTCGGCCGGGCCGTCGTTGCGGTCGGTGCCGAGCCGGTTGGCGACGACGCCGATCCGCCGGTGTCCGAGCTCGCCCAGGTGCCGGCCCAGCTGGGCCGCGGCGCCGCGGTCGTCGAGCCCGACATAGTCGACTCCGGACAGTCCGACCGGCTGGTCGACCACCACGCTCGGCACCGGCCGCTCCAGCACCGCGGTCACGTGCGGATCGCCGGCCGGCATGGAGTAGACGACGAAGCCGTCGACAGCCGCCCCCAGCACCAGCTGCGGGTCGGCCACGTCGGCGGGCGCGGCCGGCACCATGAGCAGGCCGGTGCCCTTCTCCTCGCAGGCCAGCCCGAGCCCCTCCAGGAACTCGATCGCGGCCGGGTCGCGGAACGCGTACGACAGGCCCTCGGTGAAGATCAGCCCGATGGCACCGGCGCGGCGGGTGCGCAGGCTGCGCGCGACCGGGTCGGGGCCGGGGTACCCGAGCTGCCGCGCCGCCTCCAGGATCCGCTCCCGCAGCTGCGGGGAGAGCTGGTCGGGCCGGTTGTAGGCGTTGGAGACGGTGGTCCGGGAGATGCCGAGCTCCGCCGCCAGCGATGCCAGCGTCGCCGGCCGCTGGGACCGTCCACGCCGCACCACTGCCGCCACCGGCACACCGTATCCGTCGTATCGGTGTCGCCGGACGGGTGTGCCGATACCGTTACGCGGGCACGTCCGCTCCCGTGGCAACGAACGCTGGCGTGCTCTTCGACATCGACGGCACCCTCCTCGACACCAACTACCTGCACGTGCTCGCCTGGTGGCAGGCCTTCCGGGACCACGATCACCCGGTCTCGATGTGGACACTGCACCGGGCCATCGGCATCGGCAGCGAGGAGCTGGTCGAGCGGGTGCTGGGCCGGCCCGACGAGGACGTCGTCCAGGCCCACTCGGAGCGGTACGAGCCGCTGCGCGACCAGGTGACCGCGTTCCCGAAGGCGGCCGAGCTGCTGTCGGCCTGCGCCGACCGCGGCCTCACCGTGGTGCTGGCGACCAGCGGGGCCAAGGAGGACCTGGACTGGATGCTGCCGGCGATCGGCGTCGCCGACGGCGTGATCGCCGGCACCACCACGTCCGCCGAGGTCGACGCGGCCAAGCCGCACCCGGACCTGCTCCAGGTCGCCGTCCGCGACCACGGCCTCGACCCGGCCCGGACGGTCGCGGTCGGCGACACGGCCTGGGACGTCGAGGCCGCGAGGTCCGCCGGTCTGCCCTGCGTGGCGCTGCTGTCCGGCGGGATCGGCCGGGACGAGCTCAGCGGTGCGGTCGCCGTGTACGACGACCCGGCCGCCCTGCTCGACGCGCTCGGCTCCTCGCCGCTGGGCCGGCTGGGCTGACGATCAGCAGCGGGCCACGCCCGGGACGTATGCCGCCGTCGCCGCGGTCGCCGGCAGCACCACCCCGGCCACCGTGAGGATCCCCGCCGCCACCGCGCCCGACCACCGCATCCGCACGTCCGCCAAGCTGCCGACGAACTACCTATTCGGGATATACGGAAAACGGGGGATCCTCCCGACCTTCCGCTCAGGTTTGACAGCGGGTCGCTGTGGGCCGCAAGCTGACCGGCGACAACTGCATCACGCGCGTCCGTGGGGGAAGTCCGGTCCGATTCCGGCGCTGACCCGCAACGGTAGGCCGGGTCCACTGTGGACGCGGCGAGCCCGATCACCCACGGCCGTGCCGTCTCCCCCATCCCGTCGAGGTCTGCGGGACGGAGCCCGGGACGTCGGCGCAACCTGAGCTGACGCTCGGGATGCGCCGGGGCCGATGGGCGCCGCCGCGTGGACCGGTGCCGAAAGGCGGCCGAAGAGTGGTCCGGTCCCGTCTGCTCGCTGTCCTCGCCTTCGTCGCGGCGCTCCTGGTGGTGGCCGCGCCCGCGGCGCAGGCCGCGCCGACGACCGACCCGGCCGACGCCGCCGCCGGCTGGCTGGCCGGCCAGCTCACCGACGGCAGCCACTTCCAGCAGGACTTCGGCGATGCCGGGGTGTTCCCGGACCAGGGGCTGACGCTGGACGCCGTGCTCGCCTTCGCCGCCGCCGGGTCCGGCGCGGACAACGCGACCGCGGCCATGACCTGGCTCGGCACCGGCACGCTGCTGACCGAGTACGCCGGGGACGGGACGTCGTTCTCCGACGCCGGCCGGCTGGCCAAGGTGGCGTACGCGGCACTGGTCACCGGGGGCGACCCGCACGACGTGGGCGGGGTCGACGTGCTCGGGCGGCTGAGCGCCCAGCTCACCCCGAGCGGCCGGTTCTCCGACCTGCCGGCCGAGTTCGACGCCAGCAACGCGTTCGGGCAGGCCTTCGCGCTGCTGGCCCTGGCCCGGACCCCGGCCGGGGTGCCCCCGTCGGCGGTGGCGTTCCTGGTCGGGTCGCAGTGCCCGGACGGCGGGTTCCCGCTCGACTACGGCAAGCCCGAGTGCGGGTCGGACACCGATGCGACGGCGATGGTGGTGCAGGCGCTGTCGGTGCCGGGCGGGGACCCGGCCGCGGCCGCCCGCGGCACCGACTGGCTGGTGTCGAAGCAGAACGCGGACGGCTCGTTCAACGGCACCCAGAGCACCGACGCGCCCAACACCAACTCCACCGGGCTGATCGCCCAGGCGCTGCGCGCGGCCGGGCGCACGGCCGAGGCCGACGCCGCGGTGGCCTGGCTGCGGGCCCGGCAGCTCGGCTGCACGGCGCCGGCCGAGCAGCGGGGGGCGGTCGCGTACGACGCCAGCGGGTTCGACCCCGGCAACGTGGTGCGGGCGACGACGCAGGCGGTGCTCGGGCTGTCCGGGGTGGGCCTGGCCGACCTGAGCCTGTCCGGCGCGGCCGGGGAGGCGTCCACTCTGGACTGCGCCGGGTCGCCGACGCCGACCGGGTCGCCGACCGGGTCCCCGACCGGCGGGCCCACCGGCTCGCCGACCGCGGTCCCGACGGTGTCACCCACGGCGGTCCCGACCCGGCCGACGCCGCTGCCCACGACCCCGGCGCCGTCCACTGTGGCCCCGGCCCCGACCACCACGATCGCCCCGGTGGCGCCGATCACCGCGCCGCCGACGCAGCCGGCGGCCGCGTCGCTGCCCAACACCGGCGCCGACGTGCTCCCCGTGGTCTGGACCGGGGCCGGGTTGGTGCTGGTGGGAGCGGTGGCCGTGGTCGCCGGCCGGCGCCGCCGGACGTCATGAGCCGCCGCGCTCTCGGCCTCGCCGCCGCCGTCGGCGCCGCGCTGGTGCTGGCGGGGCCGGCGCCCGCGGCCGACGCCGCCGCCTGCTCCGGTTCAGCCGGGGTGACGGTCGTCGTCGACTACGGCGCGCTGGGCGGCATCCAGGTCGGCTGCGCCGCCGGTGATCCCTCCTCCGGGCTGTCCGCCCTGCACAGCGCCGGCTTCGCGACCACCGGCACGCAGAAGGACGGACCCGGGTTCGTGTGCCGGATCAACGGTGCGCCGGCGTCGGACCCGTGCGTGCTCACCCCACCGACCAGCGCCTACTGGTCGTACTGGCACGCGTCCCGCGGCGGGTCGTGGAGCTACAGCTCGCTCGGTGCGGCCGGCTACAACCCCCAGGCCGGGTCGGTCGAGGGCTGGGCCTTCGGCGCGGGTGCGCGCCCCGGGATCGCACCGCCCGCGGCCGCGGCCCCGCCGCCGCCCGCGCCGAAGCCGACCACCCAGCCCGCCCCGAAGCCGACGGTGCCGGCCCCGCCGCGGACGTCGGCCCCGCCGGCGCCGGGTGTGCCGGGTGCGCCCGGCGTGCCGGGTGCGCCGGGCACGTCCGCGGGGCCGGGTCTGCCGCCGGCGCCGGGTGGGCCCGGAGCGGCCTCCGCCGCGCCCGGCTCCTCGATCCGGCCCTCGACCCGCCCCTCGGCCGGGGCGAGCGGCACGACCGCGGCACCGTCCACATCGGCCGGTGCGTCCGGGACACCGGCCCCGGCCGGCTCGACCGCCGTCGCCGGCGCCGAGGCGACCCAGGAACCCGGTCCACCGGCCGGCACCCTCCCGGCCGAGACCAGCCGCTCGTCCCTGCTGCCCGTCCTGGGCTCCGTGCTCGGCGGCGCGCTGGTGGTCGCCCTGGGCGTGGCCGGCGTCCTGGTCGCCCGGCGCCGCCGCACCACCGCCTACTGACGCAGGAAGCCGAGCAGGGCCGAGGTCACGTCGTCGGCCGGGTCGGTGGGCAGCGAGTGGTGCGTCGCGTCCGGCAGCACGGTGACGGTCACGTCCGGCAGCAGGGCGCGGGCGGTGCGCTCGACCGTGCCGAGGTCGTGGGCGCGGCTCCTCCCGGCCAGCAGCAGCAGCGTCGGGACCTCCAGGCGCCTTAGGCGCTCGGCCGCCGGCCTCGGGCCGGTCACCAGCTTCCCCGTGGACGGCAGTTCGGTGCCGATCTCGTACAGCGAGGTCCAGGCCGGGTCGAGGGGGCGGCCGCCGGTCTCCCAGCGCAGCAGCGCGGCCGTCCGGGCCCGGCTCGGCCGCAGCAGCACCGGCAGCGCGTGCAGCAGGTAGCCCGGCCGGAAGCCGGCGAAGCACTGGGTCGGGTCGAGCAGGGCGAGCCGCCGGACCCGGGTCGGCGCGTGCAGCGCGTAGGTCAGCGCGAGCCAGCCGCCGTAGGAGTGGCCGGCCAGGTCGATCGGCCCGCCGCCGAGCGCGTCCAGCACGGTGTCCAGCCAGCCGCACAGCGCGGCGGCGTCGCCTGTGGACACCCGGGTGCAGCCGGCGTTGCCGGGCAGGTCGACCGCGTGCACCCGGGCCACCCGCGACAACGTCCCGACGTTGGCGAACCACACCGTCGCGGTCGCCCCGCCGCCGGGCAGCAGCACCAGCGGCGGCGCGTCCACCGGACCGCAGGACAGCACCCGGGTCGTCCCGCACGCCGAGGTCAGGTCGGACACTTCGGCCGCCGGCCAGTGTCCGAGCACCGCCGCGTACGCCTGTGCGAACTCGTCCTCGATCGCCATGAGTCGATGATATCTTGGCCCTCAAGATAATCGACCACCGAGAGAGAAGCGTGTGGACAGATCCGCGGAGGGCATGGAGCTGGTCCACCTGCTGCGCGCGACCACGGTCCAGCTGCAGCTGCAGGCGGCCCGGTTCGGGGCCGCGCACGGGCTGCACCCGACCGACGTGCGGGCGCTGATCGCGCTGCTGGACGCGGCCCGGGCCCAGCGGCCGGCCACGCCGGGCCACCTGGCCACTGAGCTCGGGCTCAACTCGGCCTCCGTGACCGCGCTGGTCGACCGGCTGGAGCGGCTCGGCCACGTCCGCCGGGAACGCGACCCGGCCGACCGCCGGCGGGTGCTGCTGGTCGTCTCCGAGCAGGCGATCGAGCTGGGCTGGGCCTGGTTCGGGCCGCTCATCGACGCGATGCTGGCGGCGCTGCGGTCCTTCTCGGCCGCCGACCTGGCCGCGGTGCGGCGGTTCCTGGAGCTGATGGAGCGGGCGGCTAGCGAGGCGGGGTGAAGTCGACCGGGACGTCGAAGGCGGCGCGGCGGGCGGCCCGGCGCAGGGCAACGAGCACGGCCGGGCCGAGCACCACGATGGCGGCCAGGTTGGTCAGCGCCCGTCCGGTGTCCCAGCCCAGCGTCGAGGTGACCACGGTGAAGACCAGGAACCGGTGCAGGTTGCCCAGCACCGGCCCACCGGCCACATAGGACAGATCGGTCCCCGCCCCGGTCGCGTAAGGCCAGAAGGACAGGTTCATCAGCAGCCCGAACGCGTACGCGGCGAGCACCCCGTACGCGCCGAGCATGGCGATCTCCCACTTGCCGCGGACCCGGCCGGGCAGCAGGCCGGCGCCGAGGCCGACCCAGGAGGCGGCCAGCATCTGGAACGGCAGCCACGGCCCGACGCCCGCGGTCAGCAGGGCCGAGGCGAACAGCGAGGTCGAGCCGAGCACGAAGCCGAACCCGGGCCCGAACACCCGCCCGGACAGCACCAGCAGGAAGAACACCGTCTCGACCCCGGCCGTGCCGGCGCCCAGTGGCCGCAGCGCCGCGTTCACCGCGGACAGCACGCCCAGCAGGGCCAGCGCCTTGGCGTCGATGCCGCCGGCGGACACCTCGGCCAGCACGACCACCACCAGCACCGGCAGGGTGAGCAGGAAGATCAGCGGGGCGTCACCGCTCTGCCCGCCGACGCCGCCGCCGGCGGAGATGACCAGCGGCCAGCCGAACGCGGCCAGCCCGGCCAGCGAGGCCAGGGTCAGCACCACCCGCGACCGCAGCCGCACCGGCAGCGCCGACACGATCCCGGTCCCGCCCGGGCCCGCGCCCTGGGTCGTCACGTCCGGGCCCGCGCGATGGGCCGTCATGCCCGGGCCCGCGCGATCTGCTCGACCGTGAGCCAGGGCTGCGGGGCCAGGATCTTGGCCACCTGCGGGGCGAACGCGGGCGAGGCCACCACGACCTCGGCCGTCCGGCCGTCCGCGATCACCTCGCCCTCCGCCAGCACCACCACCCGGTCCGCCGCCGCCGCGACGAACTCGACGTCGTGGGTGGCCAGCACCACGGCCCGGCCCTCGGCGGCCAGGGAGCGCACCACCGACCGCAGCTGGGCCTTGCCGGGGTAGTCCAGCCCGCGGGTCGGCTCGTCCAGCAGGACCACCACCGGGGCCGCGGCCAGCTGGATCGCCAGCACCAGCGCCAGCCGCTGCCCCTCGGACAGGTCGCGCGGGTGCTGGTCGCCGGGGATGCCCGGCACCAGCCGGTCCAGCAGCGCCCGGCAGGCACCGTCCACAGCGGAGGACTCCCGGTCCGCCTGCGCGCACTCGGCGTCCACGGTGTCCAGGTAAAGCAGGTCGGAGGGCGTCTGCGGGACCAGCCCGACGTGCTGCCGGGCCTCGTGCGGCGGCAGCGCCGCCGGGTCGGCCCCGGCCACCGACACCGCGCCCGAGGCTCTGGTCCCGGCTCCCTGCAGCGCCCACAGCAGCGACGACTTGCCGGACCCGTTGCGGCCCATCAGCGCGACGACCTCGCCCGCGGCCAGCTCCAGGTCCACCTCCCGGACGGCGACGACCGCGCCGTACCGGACCACGACCGCCTTGGCGGTCAGCACCGACGGGCCGGCCGGGGCGGGAACGGCCGCGGGTACGAAGGGCTCCAGCGCCGCCCGCAGCGGTCCGGCCCGGCGGCGGGCGTCCCGGACCGACAGCGGCAGCGGGTCCCAGCCGGCCAGCCGGCCCAGCTCCACCACCGGCGGGGCCACGGGGGAGTCGGCGAGCACCGCGGCCGGGTCGCCGGACACCGCCTGACCGGAGCCGGTGAGCAGCACGAGCCGGTCCGCGTACTGGGCGACCCGCTCCAGCCGGTGCTCGGCCACCACGACCGTGGTGCCGAGGTCGTGCACCAGCCGGGTGATCGCGGCCAGCACGTCCTCGGCCGCGGTCGGGTCCAGCGCGGACGTGGGCTCGTCCAGCACCAGCACGGCCGGGTGGGCGGTCAGCGCGGCGCCGATCGCCACCCGCTGCTGCTGCCCGCCGGAGAGTGTCCGCAGTGGACGACGGCGGAGGTCGGCGATGCCCAGCAGGTCGAGCGTCTCCTCCACCCGCTTGCGCATCGCCGCCGGCGGCACGGCCAGCTGCTCCATCGTGTACGCGAGCTCGTCCTCGACGGTGTCGGTCACGAAGCCGGCCAGCGGGTCCTGGCCGACCACGCCGACCACGTGGGCCAGCTCGCGCGGCGGGGCGGTCCGGGTGTCCAGGCCGGCCACGGTCACCCGGCCGGCCAGCCGACCCCCGGTGAAGTGCGGCACCAGCCCGTTGACGGCACCGAGCACGGTCGACTTGCCGGACCCGGTGCGACCGGCGACCAGGCACAGCTCGCCCTCCGCGACCGTGAGCCGGAAGTCCCGCAGCACCGGCTCCGGCGCCCCGGCGTAGGTCACGGTGACCGCGTCG
>DATDKW010000345.1:0-7227 GCA_036519715.1 Mycobacteriales bacterium | reverse complement strand
GCATCCCCTGCCGCGCTGGCGACGGAGGTGTCCAGCGCGCCCTGGCCTGACCCCCGCCCCCCGGGCAGCGCTGGTAGCATCACCCGAGCAGTACGCGGGTGTAGTTCAATGGCAGAACATCAGCTTCCCAAGCTGACAGTGGGGGTTCGATTCCCCTCACCCGCTCTCCAGCTCCCGCCCAGGTCGGCGACATGACGGCTCCGTTCCGCACCTCGTCTTCACCTCCTCCCGCACCCATCGTGCTATCCGCGTGCTCTGCGCCGTCCGCGTCGCCCAGCTCGACCGGCATGGCATCCGCGATCCGGCGGTCGGCTCCCTGCGTCCGGTGCAGATAGATCATCGCCGCCCGCTCACTGTCGTGACCCATCCGCGCCATGAGGTCCTTGACCGTGGTCCCCGGCACTTGCGCGGCCAGGTGGTTGCCGGTGTGCCGCAGGTCGTGGAAGTGCAGCCCCGGCACCCCGACCGCTGCGGTCGCCTCCTTCCAGCGGACCAGACCGTTGAACGTGCTGCGCCGCAGCGGGCCACCCTTCGCCCCGGTGAATACGAGCGCGTCGTCCGCCGGCCCGACGAACTCGGCGAGATGCGCGACCAGCACCGGAAGCAACGCCTCCGGGAGACCGGGTCGTGATGCCGCGAGCACCGCACCAGCTCTCCGGTTGTGACGTCGGCGTGGAGCAAGGACGGCAGGAGCCGCACCGGCCGCACGCATCCACCGGTCGATCGGACGCTAGCGAGCCACCTGCCGTAGTCAGAACGCCGGACTCGGCGCAGGAGAGCGGAAGCGCCCGCGGTGTCGAGCGAATCGCTTGAGGGAACAGACTGGTTGTGCCGAGAGACGGAAGGGTCATCTCGCAGTGGCTCATCACCGTGGGGATCGCGCTCAACACGATCGCCCTGTTCCTGAACCGGAACGACGGTCCCCACGGCTGGATTGCCGTATTCAAGGCTGCGCTTCAGATCGGCTCGGTCGCGTGTTTCGTCGTCGCTTTCACGCGGCTGTGGCGTGCTCGCCGCAGACGGCTCCTGTCCCTCGCTGACGACGACTCGAGCGCCGAGAGCCCGAGCCAGTAGCTCAATCGCCGTGTGTGACCTCACTCCAACAGCGAGAACGATTAGAGGCATTTCGGCAGTTGTCTTGGACGGACTAGATACACTTCTTGTCCGTATACGTAGAGACCTAGAGCGCCCGTAGACCTGAACATTGATTCGGGATGTTCGATACCGAGCTGATTTCTCCCTTGGCAACGTTCTGGCCGCACGGCCATGCTGACGCAGCTCGCCGCCGCTTTCACACGCTGCGCCGCGCCGCGCTGCCCCAACCCGTCCGCTGACTACCACCACCGACCCGCCTCCCGGAGAGGAGAACCCGACGACACAGGCCGGGCGGTCAACCACCAGCACCTCCCCGCCACCCGCCACATAAGATCAACAACCCACGCAGGGTCACTGGTGAATGACCGGGGCTAGAACCTGGACCAGTGTGAGCCCCATGGGAATCGGCCGAGGAGGCCGCCGGCAGGAGCTTGCGGTTCACCAGGGATTGGACATCGGAATGTCTCGAGTCCTTCCACAAGCACAACAGCGCTGATATAGCCTTCCGTTGTCGGCTCGATACCCACCTATCGTCTTACCCCAGCGCAGACTCGCGTACGTCGTCAGCAGGGATCAGCGCCGAATAGCGCGGGGCGCCCGGCCGGCCAGCTCGGCGACCTGCCCGGCGCTCAGCGTCGGTCGCTCCGGGGCCACTTCGAGGCCGGCCCGAGGCAGCCGACATGGGTTGCGCCGAATCAGATCGTCATCGACCGCCGTCGCCAGCACTGCGCGCAAGAGCCGGTACGCCTTAGCCGTGCTCGACGCCGAGACCGGCAAGTCTCCGTACGACAAGGTGGCGATACTGGTCATACAAGCCTCCTAGGCACCCTCTGCTCGCGCTGAAGTACCACAGCGGCTGCTCACGGTAGCGTGACGAATTCGGTACGTTTCCAAGGGCGCGCTCGACGGCGCCTCCGGCCTTTGGCCTGCGCGCCGCCGGCGCGCCATAGCAAGGCCCGACCCTGACTCCGTCGCCGGTCTGCCGCTCCCGATTGGCCGTGTCGACCATCCGGACGGCCATCCGGACGGCCCGCCAGAGCACCCGGCGCTGGATCTCGTCGCGGGTCGGCACGGCACCGGCCGGTGCCTATCGAGAGGCACCGACCGGGGCCGGGCGTCTTATAAGACCGTGTCGAGCCAGTCCTGCACCACCGGGATGTCGACCCGCTGGTAGCCGCTGAGGTAGCGGCAGTTGTTGGTGTAGACGTAGCTGGTCACCGCGACCAGGTAGCCGTTGAGGAAGACCGGGCCGCCGGAGTCACCGAAGCAGGTCGCCCCGCCGCCGCGGACGTCGTTCGGGTTGCCGTTGAGCTGCAGGATCTGCGGCGTCAGCTTCTGACCCGGCAGCGTCGTGTAGCGGCGGATCAGCGGGTATGACATCGGCTGCGGCTTCTGCGGGCCGCTCTCCGGCTTGCGGACCTCGGTGCCGTAGCCGACGACCTCGAAGATCGTGCCCTGCAGAGCCGGCTGGCGGAACTGGTCGAGATAGTTCTCCGGCGCCAGGGTGGCCGGGGTGATGCCGGTGACCGGCTCATCGAGCACGATCACGCCGACGTCGTTCCAGTTGGCGAGGTCGGTGAAGTTGGAGTAGTCCGGGTGGGCGAGGGCGGTGCCGGATAGGTAGCCGGCGGAGGTGATCTCCTCGTCGGTGTAGCCCGAGTCAGGGTCCGCCGCGACCGGGAACGGGCTCGGCGGCTGCTCGGCGATCACCGAGTCGAAGGTGACCAGCGTGCTGCCGATCGTGTCCGCGGTGCAGTGTGCTGCGGTGATCAGGACCGTCGGCGAGATCAGCGTCGCCGAGCACCGGAAGCGGCCTTCTTCCGTGTAGAACAGGATCAGGCCTACGTTCGGGTGCCGGTTGCCGTCCGGCTCGCCGCCGGTGATGGCCGACGCCGAGGGCGCCACCACCGCGAGCAGTCCCAGGATCGCCAGGACCATCGCGGTGAGGACCGCGCGAGGACTTCTCATGTACTGAACCTCCGGTTGTGACGGGACCCGACCCGGCTTCCGGAGCGTACGCAGCCGGACGTGCGGAGTCACCACCCCTGCGCCTACCGGCACCCCGGCAGGCAGCCGGTGAGCCGCGGGTCGGGTAACGCGAGAGCGACGACGAGCTCCAGTCGGAAGGCGGCTCACGAGCCGGCCCCGCCCCCTCGGAGATCGTGACCCGGCCTGGCTTCGCCGGGTGCTCGTACCGCGATAGCTGCCAGCCTGGCCAACATGCTCCCACCCGTCCGCCGCCAGCAGCTTCATCATGTGCCGCACCGTCCGCGACAAGGCCCGCGTTCCTATCCGCACTCGTCTCACCTCCGGGACGGCCTTCTCCGCCACCGATCCTCTTGACGGCCGTCCCGCACCGGTCAAGTCCAGAGCCGCTTCGTGTTCGCGCTCCCTGCCGATCCGGAGCCGAGGAGCTCGCCGTACGCCCGCAGCTGCGTCGGGCCGTCGGTGACCGCGCCCAGGAGCGCATAGGCGTACTCGTCACCGTCCGGCTCCTCCACCCAGCGAGCCGCGGCATCGAACACCGCGATCATCGTGACGTCGTCAAAGCCCTCCACTCCCATCAGGACCGCGCCGGCCGCCATCCGACCTGCTCGTCACCCGCGGCGGCGCGACCGGCGGCGCCACCGTGTCCACGAAGCCAGCCGCGGACGCCGCTCGCTCCAGGGCCCACGCGGGTGGAGCAGCAGCCCGTGGACGAGGTGCACGAGCGCCCAGCCGAGAAGGCCGAACGCGCAGGACAGGCAGGGTCCGACGACCACTCTGCGTGGTTCCCAAGCTGACAGTGGGGGTTCAATTCCCCTCACCCGCTCGCCCGCTCCGCTACCGCCGTAATCGGGCCTGCCTCAGATTGTCATTTCTCGGTCTTCGGATACACGTCTCCGTTCGGCTTGGCCGAGATCGTGACGCGACTGGGCCGCCTTCAGCATGACGGCGGGTCAGTGGGGGGTGGGGAGGCGGGTGGCGAGGAAGTCGGTCCAGGTGATGTGGCCGGTGGCGTGGTCGGGGGCGAGGTTGGCGCCGGCACGCAGGGCTTGGAAGGCCTGGCCAGGGATGCGGACGGGCAGGATCGGGCGGCGTTTGCCGACGGTGTGCAGGTAGCTGCGGACCAGGTCGTCCAGACTGTGCACCTCCGGGCCGGCCAGGTCCGGGACCAGACCGGCCGGCTCACCGAGCGCCAGCGAGACCAGCCGGGCTGCGACCTCGCCGGCGTCGATCGGCTGGGCCCGGAGCCCGGACGGGACCGGGCAGACCGGCAACCGGGCCAGCCCCCGGGCCACCATCAGGATCAGGTCGTGGAACTGCGTCGCGCGCAGGGTCGTCCAGGGCACGCCGGACCCCTCGACGACCCGCTCGGCGGCGCGCTGGGACGCGTAGTAGCCGAACATCGCGCGGTCGATCGCGCTGACGACCGGCACCCGGTCGGCGCCGACGACCGAGATGAACACCAGGTGCCGGACGCCGGACGCGGCCGCGACCAGCGTGCGGGCCTTCTCCTCGTCGCCCTTGGCGCTGCCGGCCAGGTGCAGGACCGTCCCGACGCCCTCGGTGGCGGCGGCGACGCCCGCTCCGGTGGCGAGGTCGCCGACCACGTAGGTGACGCCGTCCTCGGGTGACCGGGCCCGCCGGCTCAGCACCCGGACGTCGGCGCCGGACGAGCGCAGCAGGGGTACGACGAGGCGGCCGAGGGTGCCGGTGCCGCCGGTCACGAGGAAGGGTGCAGTCAAGGGAGCCTCCGTAGCCGGGTTCACTGGTATGACCCGTTGCGAGGGAGGAATGTGACCGAGTTCGAGGAGCACCGCCCGCGGTTGCGCGCGCTCGCCTACCGGATGCTCGGGTCGCTGGCCGAGGCCGACGACGCCGTGCAGGAGGCGTGGTTGCGGTTCCACCGCACCGGCGACATCGACAACCCGGGCGGCTGGCTGACCACGGTCGTCGCCCGGATCTGCCTCAACGTGCTGCGGAGCCGGGACCGCGAGGAGCCGGTCGGCATGCACATGCCGGACCCGGTGGTGGACCGCGCGGACGGGGTCGATCCCGAGCACGAGGCGCTGCTGGCCGACTCGGTCGGGCTGGCCATGCTGGTGGTGCTGGACACGCTCACCCCGCCCGAGCGGGTCGCCTTCGTGCTGCACGACCTGTTCGCGGTCCCGTACGAGGAGATCGCGCCGCTGCTGGAACGGTCGACCGCGGCGACCCGGCAGCTGGCCAGCCGCGGGCGGCGGCGGGTGCAGGAGGCGCCAGTGCCGGACCCGGACCTGGCCCAGCAGCGGGCGGTGGTCGACGCGTTCTTCGCCGCGGCGCGGGAGGGCGACTTCGACGCGCTCGTGGCCGTGCTCGACCCCGACGTCATCCTGCGCGCCGACGGCGGGACCGCGCGGCCGGGCCGGTCGATCGTGCTGCACGGGCCGAAGGCGGTGGCCGGGCAGGCGTCCACCGGCGGTGCCCGGTTCGCGCCGTTCCTGCGGCCCGCGCTGGTCAACGGGGCCGCCGGTGCGGTGGCGGTCGCGAGCGGACGGCTGCTGTCGGTCATGGGCTTCACCGTCGTCCGGGGCCGCATCGTCGCCATGGACGTGCTCTACGACCCCGACCGGCTGGCCGGCGTCGGGGTCCCGTAGGCGTCCGATTCGTACAAGGCAGGGGGCGGGGCCGGCGCGAGACTGGCGCGGACGGATCGTCCGAGTGGAGGAGTGGTCGTGCAGATTCGGTTCATCTCCAGTTTCGCTGTGATCACCGAGCGGCCGGCGGACAGCCGGCGGCTGTACGTCGACGCGCTGGGCCTGCCGCTGGAGGCCGCAGGCGACGACGAGTACCTGCACAGCGAGGAGATCGACGGCAGCAAGCACTTCGGGGTGTGGCCGCTGACGCAGGCGGCCCAGGCCTGCTTCGGTACGCCGCAGTGGCCGGCCGACCGGCCGGTGCCGCAGGCCAGCGTCGAGTTCGAGGTCGAGGACGCCGCCGCCGTCGACGCGGCCGCGCGGGAACTGCAGGGTCAGGGCCACCAGATGCTGCACGACGCCCGCACCGAGCCGTGGGGCCAGACCGTGGCCCGCCTGACCAGCCCCGAGAACGTCATCGTCGGCATCTCGTACGCCCCCTGGATGCACTGAGTCGCGTCACCGCGGGACTTCACCGGCGTCCCGTGTCAGGATCTGGTGAAGCCTGCCCAAAGGAGCGTTTATGCGAGCAAGGATTCTCACGGTGGTGGCGGCGGTGTTCGCCATGCTGGCGTTCGCCGCGCCGGCCCAGGCCATCAAGAACGGCGAGCCGGACGCGGGCGCCCACCCGTACGTCGGTCAGCTGCTGTTCTTCGACCCGACCGCGACCGACCCGCGGTTCAGCGACCCCGGTGGCTGGTTCAACTGTACCGGCACGCTGGTCAGCCCGACGATCGTGGTCACGGCCGGCCACTGCACCTTCCCGGAGGGCACGAACGGCGAGCCGACGCCGGGCAACACCGGCGGCAACGACGTGTGGATCAGCTTCGCAGAGGTGCCGGACTACAGCATCCTGCCGCCCAGCTCGACCTTCGCCCCGGACAACAACGAGGGCCGGTACGACGCCTGGTCGACGGCGCTGAACGCCTCCACCGAGTGGATCCGGGCCACCGCGTACCCGCACCCGGAGTACGACGACGCCGCGTTCTTCACCCACGACCTCGGCGTGCTGCGGCTGAGCGAGCCGGTCATCCTGCCCGAGTACGGGCAGCTGCCGACGCTGGGCCTGCTCGACGAGCTGTACGCGGCCAACAAGCAGCAGCTCTACACCGCGGTCGGCTACGGCCTGGAGGGTGCGGGGCCGAAGAAGTCCTTCGGCGGCGACACCCGGCGCAAGGCCGACCTGCGCCTGGTCAACCTGACCGGGGTCGGCGGGATCGGCAACGGCATCTCGGCCAAGTTCTCCAACAACGCCAACACCGGCGGGACCTGCTTCGGTGACTCCGGCGGGCCGATCTTCCTGGCCGGCACGAACATCATCACGTCGGTCAACTCGTACGCGAAGAACTCCACCTGCTCCGGGACCACCGGCGCGTACCGGATCGACCAGCCCGACGACCTGGCCTTCCTGGCCACCTTCGGCATCACGCCGTGACGTGACCGGTCCGGCCGCACCGAGTCCCCGGTGCGGCCG
>DATDKW010000344.1:0-3389 GCA_036519715.1 Mycobacteriales bacterium | reverse complement strand
CAGCCGCGCGTTGCGGTTACGGTCACCCCGGGACACGCCACTACCGTTGCCCACGAACGTCCTCCTGTTCTGCGTGGGAGCGTCCGATCCGCTGTGTAAGTGATCGTGGCGGTCATGGGGTGGGGATCCGCCCCTGGAAGTAGATCGTGAACGCTTGCAGGGCTTGTTTCCAGCCGGAGCTGCTGATCCCGACGGTGGGCCGGCGGAACTCCTCGAGGTTCCGCACGGCCAGGTAGAGCACTTTCAGCGCGGCCTGTTCGGAGGGGAACTGGCCGCGGTTGCGGGTGACCTTCCGCAGCCGGGCGTTGATCGACTCGATCAGGTTGGTCGTGTAGATCACTCGGCGGACCTCGGGTGGGAAGGCCAGGACCGGGGTGAACTCGGCCCAGTGGCGGCGCCAGAGCCGCACGATCGCCGGGTAGCGGCGCTCCCACCGTTCGGCGAACGCGTCCAGCGCCGCGGCTGCGGCGGTGGCGTCGACGGCGGTGTAGATCGGCCGCAGGGACTGGGTCAGCGGGGTCCAGTCCTTCTTCGACGCGTACCGCAGCGAAGCCCGGATCAGGTGCACCACGCAGGTCTGCACCACCGCCTGCGGCCAGGTCACGCTGATCGCGTCCGGCAGGCCGGTCAGCCCGTCACAGCAGACGATGCACACGTCGGCCACGCCGCGGGAGTTCAGCTCCGAGAGCACCGAGAGCCAAAACTTCGAGCTCTCCCCGGTGCTGGCGCCGACCCACAGGCCGAGCATCTGCTTGGCCTGTGGCAGTCGATCCCAATCGCCAGGTAGACCGGCCGGTTCGCGACCACCCCATCGCGGACCTTGGTTCTGTCGCTGATCTTGTGACGGTGGTCTGGTTATCGGGTGAGGAGGACGCGCTTGCGGAGAAGGTCGAGGGCACTGTTGCATTGAGCCGTCTCACGTGATCTTGACCGTAGGATCTCCGGCCAGCCGGTCTGGGAGACGGGTCCGAGGGCTCCGCCGAAGTGCCTGTAACCGTTCCGAGGGCCGGCACCAGAGGGCTGGAAGAGGACCCGCACCGGAAGATCTTTCGTCAAGATCACTGGTGACTGCTCAACGCAACAGTGCCACCCGGCGAGTCTGGCTGCTCGGCGTCACCGCCCATCCACACGGCCGGTGGGTCACCCAGTGCGCCCGGAACCTGATGATGGGGTCAAGCCCGCTGGGGTGGTGTGTGACGGCTGCCGCGTGATCTTCCTTGGGGGTTAGGCGCTGAGCGCTGGGATGCTGACCTCCTTGCTGTCGGTGGTGGTGTCGGGGAGCGGTCGGAGTCGGCAGCGGGTGAGGACGTCGAGGCCGAGGTAGCGGCGGCCTTCGGTCCATTCGTCGTGTTGTTCGGCCAGTACGGCGCCGACGAGCCGGATGATGGCGGCGCGGTCGGGGAAGATGCCGACCACGTCGGTGCGGCGGCGGATCTCGCGGTTCAGCCGTTCGCTGGGGTTGTTCGACCAGATCTGCCGCCAGACCTCCTTGGGAAAGGCGGTGAAGGCCAGCACGTCGACGCGGGCGGCGTCGAGGTGGGCGGCCACCGCGGGGAGTTTGTCGGTCAGGGCGTCGAGGACCCGGTCGAACTGGGCGTGCACGCTGGCGGCGTCGGGTTGGTCGTAGACCGAGTGCAGTAGCGCCCGCACCCACGGCCAGCTGCTCTTCGGGGTGGCGGCCATCAGGTTGGCCGCGTAGTGGGTCCGGCAGCGCTGCCAGGCCGCGCCGGGCAGGGTGGCGCCGATGGCGTCGACCAGGCCGCGGTGCGCGTCGGAGGTGACCAGTGCGACCCCGGTCAGCCCGCGGGCGGTCAGGTCCCGGAAGAAGCCGAGCCAGCCGGCGCCGTCTTCGGCGGAGCTGACCTGCAGGCCGAGGATCTCCCGATGCCCGTCGGCGTTCACCCCGGTCGCGATCAGGGCGTGCACGTTGACCACCCGCCCGCCCTCGCGGACCTTGAGCACCAGCGCGTCGGCGGCCACGAACGTGTACGGGCCGGCGTCCAGCGGCCGGTGCCGGAAGTCCGCGACCTGCGCGTCAAGGTCTCGGGCCATCTCCGAGACCTGCGACTTCGACAGCCGGGTGATCCCCAACGACTCGACCAGCCGCTCCATCCGCCGGGTGCTGACCCCGAGCAGATAGCAGGTGGCGACCACCGTGGTCAGCGCCCGCTCGGCCCGGCGGCGGCGCTCCAGCAGCCAGTCCGGGAAGTACGACCCGGACCGCAGCTTGGGAATCGCCACCTCCAGCGTGCCGGCGCGGGTGTCAAAGTCCCGGTGCCGGTAGCCGTTACGGGTGTTGGTCCGCTCGCTGCTGCGCTCGCCGTAGCCGGCGCCGCAGACCGCATCGGCCTCAGCGGACATCAGCGTATTGATGAACGTGCTCAGCATCTGCCGCAGTAAGTCCGGGCTGGCCTGAGCCAGCTGCTCGGACAGGAAGCGGGCAGGGTCGATACTGCTCGGTGCGGTCATCGCGTCGTTCTCCTGGGAAGCTGTGAGAGGTCTTCCAGAAGATCACGCGATGGCCGCCTTCACGTCCGCGCCACGCTCGTCACCGAGCCCGTCGCACACCACCTTGGCGGACGCCACTGCCCGTAGCGCAGGTACCAGCGGACCGCGACCGTGATCACCTCCGGCGGGAACCGGAACCCAGCAAACGCCGACCGATCGATGTGGAGGCGGGCGGCTCGCCGTCTACGCACCCGGCCAGCTTCCTCGGCCGGGGCCCGGCCGCCGCCGGGCTCGACGCACGCAACTGTGAGTATGGGCGGGCCTCTCGGGGTCGCGGTCTGACCCGCAACGCAACTGGCCTTGGGTGCCCTGGGTCTGATCTGTCGGCTGTCGGCTCCGGGAGGTACTGCCGGCCCGGCGACGGCCGCCATCTGCCCGAGCCGATCAGGAGACCAACGACCGTGACCAGGATGGGTCAGGCTGCCCGGCAAGACCAGCGCGAGGACGTCGTCGATGCGGAGGAGAGGATCCTCGGTGTCGATACGCACAAAAGACACGCATGTCGCTGCGGTGCTCACCGCCCTGGGCGCGCTGGTGGGTACCCGGTCGTTCCCGGCGACCGCGGCCGGGTACCGGCAGCTGCTGGGATGGGCGCGGTCGTTCGGGGTGCTGCGCCGCGTCGGGGTGGAGGGCACCGGCTGTTACGGGGCGGGGCTGAGCCGGTACCTGCGCGCCGAGCAGGTGCAGGTCCTTGAGGTCAACCGGCCGGACCGGGCTACCCGGCGCCGCCGCGGCAAGACCGACCCGGTCGACGCCGAGGCCGCGGCGCGCGCCGTGTTGGCCGGACGGGCTGGGCTGACGCCGAAGACCAGTGACGGGCCGGTTGAGGTGCTGCGGGTGTTCAAGCTGGCCCGCGACTCCGCGGTCAAGGCCCGCACCCA
>DATDKW010000343.1:0-8446 GCA_036519715.1 Mycobacteriales bacterium | reverse complement strand
ACGGTCGCCTTCACCATCCACGACGGGGCGGCGCACCACCACATCCCGCTGCTGCTCTCCCCCTTCTCCTACACCACCTACAAGGGAACCTAAGTGGGAATCGTGCTCGGGCCCAACCAGTACGGCAAGGCCGAGGTGCGGGTGGTGGCGGTGGACCGGGCCACCGCCCGGCACGCGATCTCCGACCTCAACGTCTCCACCGCGCTGCGCGGCGACTTCACGGCCGCGCACCTGGCCGGCGACAACAGCCACGTGCTGGCCACCGACACCCAGAAGAACACGGTCTTCGCCTTCGCCCGGGACGGCATCGGCGAGATCGAGGACTTCGGCCTGCGGCTGGCCCGGCACTTCGCCGCGGCGTACCCGTGGATCACCGGTGCCCGGGTCGAGATCGAGCAGTACGGCTGGGACCGGATCGCGGTCGGTGGCCGCGGGCACAACCACGCCTTCAGCCGGGCCGGCGGCGAGGTCCGCACCGCCGTCGTGACCGTCGACAGTGGACAGGAGCACGTCCTCAGTGGACTGTCCGGGCTGGTCCTGCTGAAGACCACCGGCTCCGCCTTCGCCGGCTTCCCGCGCGACCGGTTCACCACCCTGTCCGAGACCGACGACCGGATCCTGGCCACCGCGGTCACCGCCCGCTGGCGGCACACCGAGGAGGTCGACTGGGCCGACAGCTTCGCCGGCATCCGGGCCGACCTCCTGGAGTCGTTCGCGACCCGGTCCAGCGAGGCCCTGCAGCAGACGCTCTACCAGATGGGCGAGGCCGTCCTGGCCGGGCGGCCGGAGCTGGCCGAGATCCGGCTGTCGATGCCCAACAAGCACCACTTCCTGCAGGACCTGAGCCCGTTCGGGCTGGACAACCCCAAGGTCGTCTACCACGCCGACGACCGGCCGTACGGGCTGATCCAGGGCACCGTCCAGCGCGACGACGCGCCGCCGGCCGGAGCCGCCTGGGACGGCACGCCGCAGTTCGGCTGATTGATTCGCCGCATCCGGGTAGGACGCGTCACACTTGGGGCATCATGTGCCGATGCCCGAGCACCGGCGCCCTCGCCACCGCCACCGCCACCGCCCGGCAGTACCGGCGGCCACGGGCGCGCACGCCGGCTTCCGGCCGGACGTGGAGGGGATGCGGGCGGTCGCGGTGCTGGCCGTGGTGCTCTTCCACGCCGGCGTCGGGGCGGTCGGCGGCGGCTTCGCCGGCGTGGACGTGTTCTTCGTGCTGTCCGGATACCTGATCACCGGCCTGCTGTGGGCCGAGCTGGCCCGGACCGGGACGATCGGGCTGGCCGAGTTCTACGCCCGCCGGATCCGCCGGCTGCTCCCGGCCGCCGCCCTCGTCCTGGTCGCCACCGCGGTCGCCTCGGCCACGCTGCTGCCGCCGCTGCGAGCCCGGCCCGCGCTCGGCGACGTCCTGTCCGCCGGGCTGTACGCGGCCAACTACCGGTTCGCGCTGCAGCGCACCGACTACCTGAACGCGGACGCGCCGCCCTCGCCGGTCCAGCACTACTGGTCGCTCGGCGTGGAGGAGCAGTTCTACCTGCTCTGGCCGGTGCTGCTGGCGGTGGCCGCGCTGGGCCTGCGCCGCGGCGCCCGTGCGTCCCGGGTCCGCGCGGCCGTCGCGCTCGGGGGAGTGGGCGCCGGTTCGCTGGCACTGTCGCTGCACCTGACCCGGGTGTCCCAGCCCTGGGCGTTCTTCTCGCTGCCGACCCGGGCCTGGGAGCTGGCCGCCGGCGGGGTGGTCGCGCTGGCGGTGCCGGCGCTGCGGCGCCTCCCGGCCGCCGCCGCCGCGCCGCTGGGCTGGCTCGGGCTGGCCACCGTGCTGGCCGCGGTGGTCCGGCTGGGGGAGTCCACGCCGTACCCGGGCACGGCCGCGATCCTGCCGGTGGCCGGGACGGCCGCGGTCCTCGCCGCCGGCGTGCGGCCGGTCCGCGGCGGTCCGGCGCTGCTGCTCGGCCGGGCGCCGCTGCGGTTCGCCGGCCGCCTGTCCTACTCCTGGTACCTGTGGCACTGGCCGCTGCTGGTGCTCGCGCCCGCGGCGCTCGGCCGGCCGCTGACCACCGCGGAGGGGCTGGTGCTGACCGGCGCCGGCGGCCTGCTCGCGTACGGGACGGTGCGGCTGGTCGAGGACCCGGCCCGGTTCTCCCCGCGGCTGCGGGCCCGGCCCGCGCGCGGGCTGGCCCTGGGGGCCGCGCTCACCGCGGTGGTGGCGGTCGGCTGCGTCGGGGCGGTGGCGATGGTGCCGGTGCCGCGTGGGTGGGGGGCGCCGGCCGCGGTCGCCGCCCTGCCGCCGATCAGCCGGGCGGCGGCGCCGGCCCGGAGCGCCTCCGCCGCCGAGCGCCGGCTGGCGGCGGTGTCCGCGCCGGTGTTCGCGGCCGTCCGGGCCGCCGCGGCCACCCGGGCCGTGCCGGCCAACCTCAGCCCGCCGATCGCCACCGCGCACGGGGACAAGGCCGCGCCGTTCACCGACGGCTGCCACCTGAGCTGGACCGCCACCACCAGTCCGGGCTGCACCTACGGCGACCCGCGCTCGAGGACGTCCGTCGTCCTGTTCGGCGACTCCCACGCGACCCAGTGGTTCCCGGCGCTGGAGCGGATCGCCACCACCCGGCACTGGCGGCTGGTGGTGCTGACCAAGTCGACCTGCCCGCCGGTGCAGATCTCGATCGTCAGTCCGGTGCTCGGCCGGGCCTACACCGAGTGCGACCGGTGGCGGGCCCACGCGCTGGCCCGGATCCGGGCCGAGCGCCCGGTCGCGGTCGTGCTCGGCGTCGCCCGCCACTACGGCGAGGTCTACCACTTCACCGTGTACGGCCGGCCCTGGCTGACCGGTCTGGCCGCCATGGTCCGGGCGGTCCGGGCCGCCGGCGCCGCGGCCGTGGTGCTGGGCCCGACCCCGAAGCCCGCCGCCGACGTGCCGGACTGCCTGTCCGAGCACCTGTCCGACGCCACCGCCTGCGCCACCCCGGCCGGTCAGGCCGTGAACGCGGCCGGGATGCGGGCCGAGCAGGTCGCGACGACCCGCGCCGGCGGCACGTACGTCCCGGTCAGCCGGTGGATCTGCACCCCGGCGGCGTGCCCGCCGGTGGTCGGCCGGCTGCTGGTCTACCGGGACGACAACCACCTGAGTACCGGCTACCCGGCCTGGCTGGCCCCGGTGCTGGCGGTGCAGCTGGACGCCGCGATCGCAGCCCGGCACCGGTGACCGGTCAGAGCGTGCGCAGCAGCGCGTCCAGCCGGTCCATGCTCTCGGCGGCCCCGCCACCGCCCCCGTACGTCTCCGCGGCGGTGGCCGGGAAGACCGAGGTGTCGGTGAACCGGGTGCGGCCGTCGCCGAGGTCGGTGAAGGTCAGGGTCTCCAGCAGCACGACGCCGGGGAACTCGCTGTATTCGAAGGTCTGCACGATCCGGTCCTCGGCCACGGAGTGGTAGACGCCGTGGAAGACGTTGGTGCCGTCGGCGTCGGTGTTGACGAACCGCCAGCTGCCGCCGGCCCGCGGCTCCAAGGTCTCCACCTCGATCTTCTCGTCCGCCGCGACCCACCAGCGGGCCACCAGGTCGGGGTCGGTGAAGGCCCGGAACACCATCCCCGGCTTGGCGTGGAAGATCCGCTCGAACGTGACTTCCTGCTCGCTCATGGTCGCTCCTTCATGTCGTGGAGCAGCTGCTCCAGGCGGTCGTAGCGCTCGTCGGTGCGGGTGCGGTGGGCGGCGATCCAGTCGGCGCTGTCGTCCAGCGGCTCCGGCCGCAACCGGCACGGCCGCCGCTGCGCGTCCCGGCCGCGGGTGATCAGGCCGGCCCGCTCCAGCACCTTGAGGTGCTTGGAGATCGCCTGCAGGGTGATCGGGAACGGCTCGGCCAGCTCGCCCGGCGTGGCCTCGCCGGCGGCGAGCCGGGTGATGATCGCCCGCCGCACCGGATCGGCCAGCGCCGCGAAGGTGGCGTCGAGATCGCTCATCGTCAACCCCTTGGTTTATCAACTACTGAGTTAAATATGGCGGCTGGCGAGGTCGGCGTCAAGGGGTTTCACCGCCCGGAGGCCGGGCATCGGGCTGTGGATGAGTGCGGGGTTCGCCGGGGCCGACGTGGTCGTGGTGGGGTCCGGGTTCTTCGGCCTCACCGTGGCCGAGCGGGTCGCGGCCGGGCTGGGCAAGCGGGTCGTGGTGCTGGAGCGGCGTGACCACCTCGGCGGCAACGCCTGGTCCGAGCGCGAGCCGGCCACCGGCATCGAGGTCCACCGGTACGGCGCGCACCTGTTCCACACCTCCAGCGAGCGGGTCTGGCGCTACGTCAACCGGTTCACCGGGTTCACCGGTTACGAGCACCGGGTCTTCACCGTGGTCAAGGACCGGGTGCACCCGATGCCGATCAACCTCGGCACCATCTGCTCGTACTTCGGGCGCCACCTGACCCCGGACCAGGCCCGGGCGCTGGTCGCCGAGCAGGCCGCGGAGATCACCGGCGAGCCGGCCAACCTCGAGGAGAAGGCGGTCTCCCTGATCGGCCGCCCGCTGTACGAGGCGTTCGTCCGCGGCTACACCGAGAAGCAGTGGCAGACCGACCCGCGGGAGCTGCCGCCGGAGATCATCACCAGGCTGCCGGTCCGCTACACCTTCGACAGCCGCTACTTCGCCGACACGTACGAGGGCCTGCCGGTCGACGGCTACCCGGCCTGGCTGGAGCGGATGGCGGCGCACCCACTGATCGACGTCCGGCTCGGCACCGACTACTTCGCCGTCCGGCACGCCATCCCGGCCGGCACGCCGGTCGTCTACACCGGCCCGCTGGACCGCTACTTCTCGTACGCCGAGGGGGCGCTGGGGTGGCGGACGCTCGACTTCGAGCGGGAGGTGCTGCCGGTGGGCGACTTCCAGGGCACCGCGGTGATGAACTACGGCGACAGCGACGTGCCCTGGACCCGGATCCACGAGTTCCGGCACTTGCACCCGGAGCGGGACCACCCGGCCGACCGGACGGTGATCGTCCGGGAGTACTCGCGCGCCGCCGGCCCCGGCGACGAGCCGTACTACCCGGTGAACACCCGGACCGACCGGGCGATACTGGCCCGCTACCGGGCCCGGGCCGCCCGGGAGCCGGACGTGCTGTTCGGCGGCCGGCTGGGGACGTACCGGTATCTCGACATGCACATGGCCATCGCCTCGGCGCTGACCCTGGTCGGCAACCAGCTGGCGCCGCGGCTGCGCTGACCGCGGGTCGCGGCCGGCGCCGATCGCCCAGTGAGCTGGTGGGCGGTGGTGACGGCCGGGGCTGCTTCCTGGCGTTCGCCTTCGTCACCGCGGCCGCCGCCGACCTGTGCGCGGTCTACCCCAGCCAGACCGCAGGCCGCCGGCTGCTGGACGCCGGTGCCGACCGGCGGCCGCAGCCGGCGCCGGCCGCCGCGACCGCCGACGTGGCCTGAGCGGTCAGAGCCAGTGCCGGCGGCGGAACTGGAGGTAGAGCCCGAGGCAGCCGAGCACGATCACGGCCACCACGGCCAGGAAGCCCCACTCGCTGTGCAGGCCGGGCATGGTGTCGAAGTTCATCCCGTACACGCCGGCGATCGCGGTCGGGACCAGCCCGATCGCGGCCCAGGCGCTGATCTTGCGCACGTCCTCGTTCTGCCGGGCGGCCGCGTCGTTCTGCCGGACCGCGACCCGGGCCAGGTCGGCCTGCAGCACGCCGGTGAGCAGGTTGTCGTAGCCGTCGATGCGGTCGCCGACCCGCAGCAGGTGGTCGTGCACGTCCCGGAAGTATTCGGCCGCCGTCGGGCTCACGCCGGGCACCCGGCCCGCGGCCAGCTGCTCCACCGCCGGGGCCAGCGGCTGCACCGCGCTGCGGAACTGCAGCACCTCCCGCTTGAGCTTGTAGATTCGCTCGCTGTGGTCGCCCGGGTCACCGCCGAAGACCTGCACCTCGATGTCGTTGACGTCGACGTCGATCGCCCCGGCCACGTCCGCGTAGCCGTCCACGACGATGTCGACCAGCCGGTAGAGCACCGCGGCCGGGCCGCCGCCGAGCAGCTCGGAGTCGTGGTCCAGCTCGGTGCGGACCCGGCTGACCACGTCGTTGTCCCCGTGCCGGACGGTGACCACGAACTTCTCGCCCAGGAACACCGCGACCTCGTCGATCTCCACGATCTCCACGTGGTCGACGTACCGGACCGGCTTGACCACGACGAACAGCACATCGCCGTAGCGCTCCAGCTTCGGGCGCTGGTGAGCCTTGACCGCGTCCTCCACGGCCAGCGCGGGCAGGTCGAACTCGGCCGCGACGGCGGCGATCTGGCCGGCGGTCGGCTCGACCAGGCCGAGCCAGACGAAGCCGTCCCGCATGGTCCGGGCGGCGTGCCGGGCGTCCGCGACCGTGAGCCGGCCGCCGCGGCGCCGGCCGCTGTCGTACGCGGCGCAGTCGGCGACGGTGCTCTCCAGTCCGTCCGGGCCGGCGTGGTCCGGCCCGTCCGCGGGCGGCTGTTGCCGGCCCGGCACGTCGAGCGGTCCCGGCGCCGGCCGGCCGAGGCCCCGCTCGCGGGCGCGCTCCAACCAGCGCTGCGCGTTGTCCCGGCCAGGTCGCACGACACCCCTCCCGGCGCCAGGATCGCACGCGGCCAGTAGGTTTCCGTCGTGGACGGCAGCACCGCGCAGCAGCCCCGGCGGACCTCCTCCGGCCCCGGCCGGCTGCTGGTGCTCGTCTACGGGATCTTCGCGCTGTCGGCCACCGCCCGGGCCGCCGTGCAGATCGCGACCAAGTTCTCCGAGGCCCCGGTGGCCTACCTGCTGTCGGCGTTCGCGGCCGTCGTCTACGTCTGCGCCACCGCCGGGCTGGCCCGCTCCGGGCCGGGCGCGCGCCGGCTGGCCGTCACCGCGGTCACCGTCGAGCTGGTCGGGGTGCTCGTGGTCGGCACGATCAGCCTGGCCCAGCCGGACGACTTCCCCGATGCCACGGTCTGGTCCGGGTACGGCGAGGGCTACGGGTTCGTGCCGCTGGTGCTGCCGGTGCTGGGGCTGCTCTGGCTGCGGCACACCCGGGAGCGGGCGTGATCGACGGCCTGGCCTACGCGGTGGAGGCCGTCTCGGTGCTCGTCGGCCTGGGCATCATCGGGCTGGCGCTGGCCGACCGGCGCCCGCTCACGCTCCTCGCGTACGGGCTGGTGCTGGTCGAGGTAGCCGCGGTGGTGCAGGTGGTGGTGGCGATCGTGCAGGTCGTCCGGGGTGAGCGGCCGAACGAGGTGGCCACCTTCATCGGCTACGCCCTGACCTCGCTGCTGGTGCCCCCGGTGGGCGCGCTGTGGGCGCTGTCGGACAAGTCCCGGTGGGGGACCGCCGCGGCCGGGATCTCGTCCCTGGTCCTGGCCGTGCTCACGCTCCGGATGACTCAGGTGTGGGGATGACATGGCGACGGTGACGGTGCGCGGGCGGGCGGAGGCCGAGACGGAGCCGGACCGGGTCCGGTTGGTGTTCGCGGTCCGGGCCGAGGCGGTGGCCGGGGCCGAGGCGCTGGAGCTGGTGGCCGAGCGGTCCGCGGCCGCGGAGGAGGCGCTGGACCGGTTCGGCGAGCTGCTGCTGGCCCGGCGGCCGGCCGCGGTCACGCTCACGCCGATCTGGTCGGAGTCCCGGGAGCTGGGCGGGCAGACCATCACCGGCCAGGTCGCGCGCCGGACCGTGGTGGTCGAGGCCCGGTCGGCCGGTCCGCTGGGGGAGCTGCTGGCCGCGATCGTGGCCGTGCCGGGCTCGGCCGTCGAAGGCACGGAGTGGCTGGTCGACCCGGACAACCCGGTGCACCGCCGGCTGCGGGCGGCCGCGGTGGTCGACGCCCGGGAGCGGGCCGGCGACTACGCCGGGGCGGCCGAGCTGCGGCTGGGCGCGCTGGAGTCGATCGCCGAGCCGGAGGTCCGGCCGGGCGAGCCGGTCTGGACCGCCCAGAAGCTGTCGTTCCGGTCCGCGGACGCCGCCGGTGCGGTGCTGGAGCTGCGGCCGGAGCCGGTGCCGGTCGGGGTCTCGGTCGACGTCCGGTACGCGCTGCTGGGCTGAGACTGCCCTTTCGGGCAGTGTCCGGAATCGGTCCTCACCGAGCGGCACGACGTCGCGGGCAAGACACCCTCGTCCACGCGTGTTTTCGAACTGTCGTCACGGAGCGTGGTCAGCGGAGACGAAGATGATCGCGCGCCGGGGCGGCTCGACCCTTATGGTGGACCCCGCCGGGCCGCCGGGCCGGTTCAAGCAGCAGCCGGGGCGCCCGCAGCCGAGCCTCTTCACGGGGGGTGACATGACAGCCGAAGCGCCGTCCGCGGTGTCCACAGGGGAGTCGCCGCAGTCCGTCGTGGACGCGGGGACCATTCACGGTCCCTCCATCGCCCCGCCGGGTGCGGTCGCCGGACCGGGATCCGACGATGCCACCATGGCGGACGGCGACGGGTCGTTCCCGTACTCGTCCAACGTCAACGGGA
>DATDKW010000342.1:0-13660 GCA_036519715.1 Mycobacteriales bacterium | reverse complement strand
GTGCTGGCCAACCCGCAGCAGGAGCGCACCCGCTCGTTCCTGTCGAAGGTCCTCTAGAGCCGGGGTGGGTCAGGCCCGCTTGACCGCGGCCAGCAGGCCGTCGCCGGCGTGCAGCAGCACCGGGACCAGCCGCTCGTCGTCCCGGACGGCCTTGCCCAGGTCGCGCATGGCCACCGTCTCCGGGTCGCGCTGGGCCGGGTCGGCGACCCGGTCGTGCCAGAGCACGTCGTCGAACGCGATCACGCCGCCGGGCCGCAGCAGCCGCAGCGCCTCGGTCAGGTACGCGCCGTACTCGGTCTTGGCCGCGTCGACGAAGACGAGGTCGTAGCCGCCGTCGGCGAGCCGGGGGAGGACCTCCAGCGCGTGGCCGACGATGAGCCGGGCCCGGCCGGACGGGATGCCGGCCTCGGCGAAGGCCTGCCGGGCGGCGCGCTGGTGTTCCGGGTCACGGTCGACGGTGGTGAGCACGCCGTCCGGTCGCATCCCGCGCAGCAGCCACAGCCCGGACACGCCCGCACCGGTGCCGACCTCGACCACCGCCCGGGCGTGGGTGGCCGCGGCCAGGAACCGCAGCGCGGCGCCGCCGCCGGGCCCGATCGGGACGCAGCCCAGCTCGTCGCCCCTGGTCCGGGCCGCCTGCAGCACGGCGTCCTCGGCCAGGAACGCCTCCGCGTACTGCCTGCTGGCGACGACCGCCGTTGTGTCCGGCACGCCCGGAGCCTAGCGGGACACGCCGTACGGGGGTCGGACACGCCCGGGGGAACGGGGGTGACCGGGTGTGCGTTGAGATCAGCGAGACGGCACGGAAGCTGAGCATCCGCTGAGGATCCGGTGCCGCCGGTCGGCAGGAAGGATGTGATCAGGCACCATGGCGGTGTTCGCATCGTCGCACGCGTCGGATATCGGAGGTGCCGTGATCGACGCCGCCGCATCCACGTGGGTGCCGCCGACCTGGGACGAGGTCGTGCGTCAGCACTCGGCCCGGGTCTACCGGCTGGCCTACCGGCTGTCCGGCAACCAGCAGGACGCCGAGGACCTGACCCAGGAGACGTTCGTCCGGGTCTTCCGGTCCCTGGCCGACTACACCCCCGGCACGTTCGAGGGCTGGCTGCACCGGATCACCACCAACCTGTTCCTCGACATGGTCCGGCGCCGGCAGCGGATCCGCTTCGACGCCCTCCCCGACGACACCGAGCGGCTGCCCGGGCGCGAGCGCAGCCCCGAGCAGGTGTACGCGGAGGGCGCCTTCGACGCCGACGTGCAGGCCGCGCTGGACGCGCTGCCGCCAGACTTCCGTGCCGCCGTGGTCCTCTGTGACATCGAGGGCCTGTCGTACGAGGAGATCGCGGCGACGCTGGGCATCAAGCTCGGCACCGTCCGGTCCCGGATCCACCGCGGCCGGGTGCTGCTGCGGGAGGCGCTGGCCCACCGCGCCCCCCGGGCCACCCGCGATGCCGTGACCGAGGGAGGTGCGGCGTGACCCTTCCCGACCTGCACCTGGGCGAGGACGCGCTGGTCGCATACGTCGACGGCATGCTGTCGCCGGCCGCGGACGAGCGCGCCGCCAGGCACCTGCGGTCCTGCCCGGAATGCCAGCGCGCGATCGACGCCGAGCGCGAGGCCAAGGCGCTGCTGGGCGCAACGCCGGACCCGTCGCTGCCGGCCGGCCTGATGGCCCGGCTGCTGGACGTGCCCATGACGGCCGACCTGCCCTCGACCGACCGGGTCCTGGCCGTCGACGGTGAGTCCTTCGGCTGGTCCACCGGGGGCGCGCCCTTTCCGCACGTGGCCGAGCGGCGGGCGGCCGCCCCGGCCCGGCCCCGGGCCTCGACCGGTCCCGCCGGCAGCACCCGGCCGGCCGGGCGCAGTGCCCGGGCCCGGCGGACCCGGCGTGGGCTGGCCGTCTCGCTGGCCGGGCTGGCCTTCGGGGTTATCGCCTCGGCCGCGTCGACGACCGCGCCTGGCAGCGCGGCGCCGTCCCGCCCGGGCGAGGGCCCCGGCACCAGCAACACCCGGCTGGTCGTCGGCACCACCACGCCGATGGACGCCAGCCGCACCTTCCTCTTCCGCCGTCCCGACGGCGGCACCCTCACCCCCGCCACCCGCGCCGGCCGCTGACCCGGGCCCCACCTGACGGGGACTTGACGGGGGCTGGGGGAGGGTAGGCCCGTGCCGGGGAGGGGTCGATGACGCAGCAGGACCGGCGGGTGAACGGCGACGGCCGCTCGTCCGCGCTGGAAGCCGCCTTCGGGCGGCCGCCCGGCGTCGACTCGTCGTTCGCCCCGGGCGCCCCGCCGGTGCCCGCGCCGCCGCCGTCCCCGCCGCCGCCCGCTCCGGGGCTGCGCCGCGTCTTCGGCCGTCCCAACGGCGTGCAGCAGTCCTTCGACCCGCCGCCCGGTGCGATCCGCGACAACACCCCAGCGCCGGAGAGCCCGTGGTGGAAGCCGGACGCCGCCCGTGACCCCTGGCGGGACGCCGGCTCGCCGGCCTCGCTCGGCGGCCCGCCCGACTTCGGCGACGGCCGGACCGGGGCCGACGTCGTGGACCCGGAGGACCCGGCCCCGGCCGGCAAGCGCCGCTGGGGCCTGCGCAACCTCACCTTGACCGCCGCCCTGGTGCTGCTGCTCGCCGGCCTGCTCACCGGCGTCACCGGCGGCGTGGTCGGCTACCTGGCCGCGTCCCGGATCACCCCGGCGCTGCTCGACCCCGACGCCACCCTGTCCAGCGTCAGCCCGCCGATCGAGCGCCCGCCGGGCTCGATCGCCGACATCGCCCGCCGCGTGCTGCCCGTGGTCGTCTCGATCGAGGTCAGCTCGTCGGCCGGGTCCGGCACCGGCTCCGGCGTGGTCATCGACGGCGCCGGTTACGTGCTGACCAACAACCACGTCGTCTCCGAGATCGCCACCAGCGGCGGCGGCACGCTGCGGGTCCGCTTCAACGACCAGTCCGCGGCCGAGGCCCGGATCGCCGGCCGGGACCCGAAGACCGACCTGGCCGTCCTCAAGGTGGACAAGCCCGGCCTGACCGTGGCCGCGCTGGGCGACTCCAGCAAGATCGCGGTCGGCGACCCGGTCATCGCCGTCGGCTCCCCGCTCGGCCTGGCCAGCACGGTCACCTCCGGCATCGTCAGCGCGCTGGACCGGCCGGTCCGCCTCGGCGGTGGCGGCGGCAACTCCGGCAGCGACACCAACGCGGTGATCAACGCGATCCAGACCGACGCCTCGATCAACCCCGGCAACTCCGGTGGCGCCCTGGTCGACGGGGCCGGCGCGGTCATCGGCATCAACTCCGCGATCGCCACGCTGAGCAGCGGCACCGGCCAGTCCGGCAGCATCGGTCTCGGCTTCGCCATCCCGATCAACGAGGCCCGGGCCATCGCCCAGCAGCTGATCCGGACCGGCAAGGTCCAGCACGCCACCCTCGGCGTCACCGCCCGCTCGGTCACCGACGGGGCCCGGGACGGCGCGCTGGTGGAGTCCGTGACCGCCGGCAGCGCGGCCGCGGCCGCCGGGATCAAGGCCGGCGACGTCATCACCCGGGTCGGCGACAAGCTGGTCGGCGGCTCGGACGACCTGGTGGTCCAGGTCCGGACCCGCAGCGTGGGCGAGAAGGTGGAGCTGACCTACGTCCGCGGCGGCCGTACGGCCAAGGTCACCGCCACGCTCAAGGGAGACTGACCTCCCTAAAGCTGGGGGAGACCGGTGGAACGCCGCCGGATCGGGGTTAGGCTGGTTCCGTGTTCGGCAGCCTGGGGTGGCCCGAGATGCTCACCCTCCTCGTGGTCGCGTTGTTGATCTTCGGTCCCGACAAGCTCCCGTCGGTGGTCAAGGACGCGGCCGGCATGCTGCGTACGGTCCGGAACATGGCCAAGGACGCCCGCAGCCAGCTGAAGACCGAGCTGGGTCCGGAGTTCAGCGACTTCGACCTCGACTCGCTCAACCCCCGCAGCTTCGTCCGCAAGAACCTGTTCGAGGACGACGACGACCCGCCCGCGACCCGCCCGGCCCAGTCCCAGCGGCCGGCCGGCAAGGTCAACGGCGAGCAGGTCCCGTACGACCCCGACACGATCTAGCACCCCGGCTGAGCTGCGCTCTTAGTCGGCGCACAGCGGGGTAGTGCATCCTGGGACGTCGTCCGAGCGGTGATCGCCGCGTGACCGGGACGACGCTTGAGGGGGACGACGGATGGGGCGGCGGCGATTCCGCGGCGTGCTGGGCCTGATCGCGCTGACCGTGGCGGCGGCGCTGGTGGTGGCGGGGATGGCCCTGCCCGGCGTGCTGCTGGTGGGGTCGGCGACCACGACGGTGGCCCAGTCGGTCCGCTCGCTGCCGGACGGCATCGACCCCGGCAACCCGGCCCAGCCCTCCCGGCTCTACACCGCCGACGGCAAGACGCAGATCGCGACGTTCTACACCGAATACCGCCGGGCCGTGACGCTGAAGCAGATCGCGCCGGTCATGCGGCAGGCGATCGTGGCGGCCGAGGACCGCCGGTTCTACGAGCACGGCGCGGTCGACACCAAGGGCGTGCTCCGGGCCGCGGCCGCGAACATCAAGGGCGGCGGCGTCGACCAGGGCGCGTCCACGCTGACCATGCAGTACGTCCGCAACGTGCTCAAGAGCGACACCAGTGCGACTGCGGCCGAGCGCAAGGCCGCCACCCAGGACACCCTGTCGCGCAAGCTGCAGGAGGTCCGCTACGCCGCCGAGCTGGAGCACACCCAGACCAAGCAGCAGATCCTGGTCGCCTACCTGAACATCGCCTACTTCGGCGCCGGGGCGTACGGGATCGAGGCGGCGGCCCAGCGCTACTTCAGCGTCCCCGCTTCCAAGCTGACCCTGCCCCAGGCCGCCCTGCTGGCCGGGCTGGTGCAGTCGCCGGACGCGTACAACCCGATCGCTCGCAACCCGAAGGCGGCGATGGACCGCCGGGCGTACGTGCTGGCCTCGATGAAGTCGATGGGCCTGATCACCGCGGCCCAGGCCAAGGCGGCGACCGCGAAGAAGATCGGGCTGCGCCCGAAGCAGTTCCCGACCTCGGGCTGCACCGGCGTGCCGGCCGGGCACGACGACTGGGGCTTCTTCTGCGACTACTTCCTGCGTTGGTGGAACGGGCAGGCCGCGTTCGGCAAGACCGTGGCCGAGCGGCAGACCAAGCTGCAGACCGGCGGCTACCGGATCATCACCTCGCTGCAGCCGGACGTCCAGGCCACCGCCAAGGAGCAGTCCCTGGCCGTGTACGGCTACGACGACCCGAAGGCGCTGCCGATCGCGGTCGTCCAGCCCGGCACCGGGCGGGTGCTGGCGATGGCCGTGAACCGGCACTTCGGCATCCCGACCTCGTCCAACCCCGACCCCTCGATCACGGTCGCGCCGCTGATCTCCGGCGGCGGCGGGCTGACCGGCTACCAGGCCGGCTCGACGTTCAAGATGTTCACCATGCTGGCGGCGCTGGAGAGCGGGCTGCCGCTCAACACCGAGTTCGACGCGCCGTCCCAGCTGCCGACGCACTGGAACGACGACGGGCCCAACTCCTGCGACGGCAAGTACTGCCCCAGCAACGAGAGCCCGTCGTTCATGGACGGCCCGCGGACCATGTGGGACGGCTTCGGCCGGTCGGTGAACACCTACTTCGTGCACCTGGAGGAGCAGGTCGGCGCGGACAAGGTGGTGGCGATGGCGCAGCGGCTCGGCATCACGTTCCGGGCCCCGAACGACGCCAGGTTCGCCAAGAACGACGCGGCCAACTGGGGGGCGTTCACCCTCGGCGTCGCCGACACGACCCCGCTCGACCTGGCCGAGGCGTACGCCACGCTGGGCGCGGACGGCGTGCACTGCGCGGCCCTGCCCGTGGTCTCGGTGACCGGCCTGGACGGCAAGAAGGCCCCCGGCGTGGCCGACCCGCAGTGCAAGCGGGTGCTCACCCCGGAGATCGCCCGCGCGGCCACGGACGCGGCCCGCTGCCCGGTCGGCCAGCAGTCGGCCTTCGGCCGCTGCAACGGCGGCACCGCCACCGCGGTCGGCGCCATCGTCGGCCGCCCGTTGGCCGGCAAGACCGGGTCCTCGCAGGGCAACGTGACCGAGACCTTCGTCGGCGTGACCCCGCAGGCGGCGGCGGCCGGGATCGCGGCCAACCCGGCCGACCCGGCGGACGCGGTCGGCCAGGCCGTGTCCAAGTCGGTGAACGCGGCCGTGGCCAACACGCTCGCGGTCGCGGTGCAGAACCTGCCGGTGCAGGACTTCGTCGCGCCGAGCGCGGAGACCGCGTACGGGCCGGGCGGGATCCCGGTGCCGACCCAGCAGCCGTCCGACCAGGGCGACCCCGGGGCCGGCAACGGGAACGGCGGCGGTAACGGCGGCGGCGGTGGCAACGGCGGCGGTGGTGGCAACGGCGGCGGTGGTGGCAACGGCAACGGTGACACCGGCACCGGCGGCCCCGCGAACGGCGGCGGCGACACCGGCGGGAACACCGGGCCCGGCAACGGCGGCGGCACCAACCGCGGTGGAAACGGCGGCACCAACCGCGGCGGCAACGGCTGACCGGTCGTCAGCGCAGTGAGCAGCGGCCCGGCTCCGACAGGAGCCGGGCCGCTGTCGCGAGTCCTACCGCCCGGCCGGGCTCAGCCCGAGCTGCATCCCGGCCAGCCCGCGCTGCCGCGCCGCCAGCGTGTCGGCCAGCTTGTCCAGCGCCACCGCGGCCGGCGAGTCCGGCGCGGAGGTCACGATCGGCACGCCGGTGTCGCCACCCTCGCGCAGCCGCTGGTCGATCGGCACCTGCCCGAGCAGCGGCACGGTCGCCCCGGTGAGCTTGGACAGCGACGCGGCCACGGCCGCCCCGCCGCCGGAGCCGAACAGCTCCACCCGCGACCCGTCCGGCTGCTCCCACCAGGACATGTTCTCGACCACGCCGACGATCTGCTGGTGGGTCTGCAGCGCGATGGAGCCGGCCCGCTCGGCCACCTCCTGCGCGGCCAGCTGCGGCGTGGTGACCACGAGCAGCTCCGCCGACGGGATCAGCTGGGCGATCGAGATCGCGATGTCCCCGGTGCCCGGGGGCAGGTCGAGCAGCAGCACGTCCAGGTCGCCCCAGTAGACGTCGGCCAGGAACTGCTGCAGCGCCCGGTGCAGCATCGGCCCGCGCCACACCACCGCGGTGTTGCCCGGGGTGAACATCCCGATCGAGATCACCCGGACGCCCATCGCCTCCGGCGGCAGGATCATCTGGTCGACCTGGGTCGGGCGGCCCGTGACGCCGAGCATCCGCGGCACGCTGTGCCCGTAGATGTCGGCGTCGACCACGCCGACGGTCCGGCCCCGGGCGGCCAGCGCGACCGCGAGGTTGACGGTCAGCGAGGACTTGCCCACGCCGCCCTTGCCCGAGGCCACCGCGTACACCCGGGTCAGCGAGCCGGGCTTGGCGAACGGGATCTCGTTCTCCACCCGGGCCGGCCCGCGCAGCAACTCCTGCAGGCCCTTGCGCTGCTCGGCGCTCATCACGTCGAGCGCGACCCGGACCCCGGTGACGCCGTCCAGCGGCGAGACCGCGATGGTGACGTCCCGCGTGATCGTCTCGCGCAGCGGGCAGCCGGAGACGGTGAGGTAGATGCCGACCGTCACCGTCCCGTCGGGGTCGATCCGGACGTCCTTGACCATGCCGAGTTCGGTGACGGGGCGATGGATCTCCGGGTCCTTCACCGAGGCGAGGGCGGCGGTGACCTGTTCTGGCGTGACCACGCTTCCAGCGTACGCACGCCCCCGGTTTGCCCATGGACCTACCATGGATGAGTGCGCCCTGCTCTCTCCGCCCGCGAACTGTCCGTGTGGCGTACGTTCCTGCGCGCGCACGCCAGCATCACGCGCCAGATGGAACACGATCTCGCCGAACAGCACATGCTGCCGCTGCCCTCGTACGACGTGCTGTTGCAGCTGGCGGAAAGCCCGCAGCGACGGCTGCGGATGACCGACCTGGCCGACCGGGTGCTGCTGTCCCGGTCCGGCCTGACCCGGCTGGTCGACCGGCTGACCAAGGAGGGCCTGGTCGCCCGGGAGCCCTGCCCGTCCGACGCGCGGGGCACGTTCACCGTGATCACGGACAAGGGGCTGGCCCGGCTGCGCGAGGCCGCGCCGACCCACCTGGCCGGCATCCAGGAGCACGTGACCAGCCGGCTCAACCCGGCCGAGCTCGACCAGCTCGGCCGGCTGCTGCGCAAGCTGCTGCCCGAGGCCGACGCCGTCCCGGTCGGCGGTTGCGCCCCGGCCGAGGAGGACCAGGCCGCCGCAGGCTAACGCTCGGCTTCCTTGCGGATCTGGTCCAGGTAGTGGCCCAGCTCGGAGCGCAGGAAGTCGCGGGTGGCGACCTCGCCCACGGCGATCCGCAGCGCTGCCAGCTCCCGGGCCAGGTATTCGATGTCCTCCCGGGTCCGATCGTTGCGGGTCCGGTCCTCGTCCAGGTTGACCCGGTCCCGGTCGGTCTGCCGGTTCTGCGCCAGCAGGATCAGCGGCGCCGCGTACGCCGCCTGCAGCGACAGCGCCAGGGTCAGGAAGATGAACGGGAACTCGTCGAACCGCAGCGGCCCCGGCAGCGCGATGTTCCAGCCGATCCAGGCCACCACGATCGCGGTCTGCAGCACCAGGAACCGGGCCGTGCCGATGAACCGGGCGATGGTCTCGGCGAACCGGCCGAACGCCTCGGTGTCGTAGCGCGGCCCGCTGCGCCGGGCGCCCTTGGGCTGGTCCAGCCGCGGCTCAGCCATCGACGTCCCGCTCCCGCCAGTCCTCGGGCAGCAGGTGGTCGAGCACGTCGTCCACGGTGACCGCGCCGACCAGCCGGTCGGTCTCGTCCACCACGGCCGCCGCCACCAGGTCGTACGTGGCCAGGTAGCGGGTCACCACCGCCAGCTCGGTCTCCGGCCGCACCGGCGCCAGGTCGTTGTCGACAACTCCGCTGACCAGCGACGACGGCGGCTCCCGGAGCAGCCGCTGGACGTGCGCGACACCCAGGTAGCGACCGGTCGGGGTCTGCGACGGCGGGCGGCAGACGTACACCTGGGTGGCCAGGGCCGGGGTGACGTCGGGGTTGCGGACCCGGGCCAGCGCCTCGGCGATCGTCGCGTCCGGGGACAGGATGATCGGCTCGCTGGTCATCATGCCGCCGGCGGTGTCGTCGCCGTAGCGCAGCAGCCGGCGCACCGGCGCGGCCTCGCCCGGCTCCATCAGCTGCATGAGCCGCTCCCGCTCGCCCATCGGCAGCTCGGCCAGCAGGTCGGCGGCGTCGTCCGGGTCCATCTCCTCCAGGATGTCTGCGGCCCGGTCGTCGGCCAGGGTGGCCAGGATCCGGACCTGGGACGCCTCCGGCAGCTCGCTGAGCACGTCGGCCAGCCGCTCGTCGTCCAGCGCGGCCGCGATCTCGTGCCGGCGCTTGGCGTCGAGGTCCAGCAGCATGCTGGCCAGGTCGGCCGGGCGGGCGGCGGCCAGCACGTCGAGCAGCGCCTCCGCGCCCTGGGCCGCCTCCCCGGCGGGACCGAGGCCCTCCACCTCCGACCAGTCCAGCTGCCGGACCGGGGCCCGCCGCCGGGTCAGCCGGGAGGTCGCCTCCCGGACCGCGAGCCGGGTCAGCACCCAGTCCTTGGTCCGGGTCTGCTCCATGGCCGCATCGACCACGGTCACCCGGGTGCCGTCCTCCTTGACCGTCGCGGTCCGGTCCAGCAGGCCGCCGAGCACCAGCGCCTCACCCGGCCGCTGCTCGAACCGGCGCAGGTTGACCGACCCGGTGGTGAGCACCACCGCGTCCGGCTCGGCCGAGGTCATCCGGCCGATCGGGACGAAGATCCGGCGCCGGTGCTGGATCTCGACCACCAGGCCGAGCACCCGGGGCGGCAGCGCGCCGGGCCGGAACACGACCACGACGTCGCTCACCCGGCCGACCGGGTCGCCGTTGGGGTCGAACACGGCGACACCGGCGAGCCGGGCCACGTAGATCCGCGCCCCTACCGCCATCCGCCCAGGTTACCGGCCCGGCGTGGCGGGCCGGAGCGGCTCCGGCGACCCCGCCGTACGGGCTGCCGACCGACTCGGCGGCCGGCAACCAGGGCTCGTCAGACTTCCTCGACCACGGCAAGCCGGTCGACGTCGCGGTCCCGCCGGCCGCGCCGACGGTCGACTCGACCAAGCAGGGAAAGTCGTCCTGGGCGGCGCCCGGGTCATGGTTGACTGTGCGGCCGCCGAACCCCGGGAGACCCAGTGCGTCGCGTCCGTCTGCTGCTGATCATTCCTGCCGCCGCCCTGGCCGTGACGGCCTGCGGGTCGAGCTCGACCGCCGGGTCGGGGGCGCCGGCCGGCGCCACGGCGGTCTCCACGGCCGCCTCCACGCCGGCCGCCACCACGTCGGCCGCGCCCGCGGACAACGGGGTGTCCGCGCTCAGCGCCGAACAGATCCTGGCCAAGGCCAAGTCCGCGCTCGGCGCTGCCGACGCCGTCCGCATCGCCGGCTCCGGCACCGACGGAGGCACCGCGGTCAAGCTGGACATGCGGTACGGCGCGGACGGCGCCGTCGGCACGTTCATCATCGACGGGCAGCGCCTGGACCTGCTCCGGGTGAGCGACGACGTCTACGTCAAGGGCAGCACGTCGTTCTGGACCACCTTCGCGAACGCGTCCGTGGCCAAGCTGCTCGGCGGCAAGTACGTCAAGACCACGGCCACCGACGCCCGCTTCAAGGACCTGGCCGACTTCACCGACCTGTCGTCCTCGGTCGACGGGTTCCTGGAGCCCGACGGCGCGATCAGCAAGGGCGGCACGGCCACGATCGCCGGCCAGCCCGCGATCGGGCTCGTGAGCAAGGGCGCGACCGGCGGCACGCTCTACGTCGCCACCACCGGCCGGCCGTACCCGCTCTCCATCGACGGCAAGGACAACAAGCTGACGTTCACCGACTACGGCAAGGCGGTCACGGTGAAGGCGCCGCCGGCGGCGCAGATCGTGGACGCGGACACGCTGCCGGGCTCCTAGCTCGTAGGGTCGGGGTCATGCCGACCCTCCCCTACCACGTCGTCGACGTCTTCACCGACCGGCCGTACGCGGGCAACCCGCTGGCGGTCGTGCTCGGCGCCGACGACCTGCCGACCGAGGCGCTGCAGGCCATGGCCCGGGAGTTCAACCTGTCCGAGACCACCTTCCCGATGGCCTCGGACCGGGCCGACTACCGGGTCCGGATCTTCACCGCCGGCTCCGAGCTGCCGTTCGCCGGGCACCCCAGCATCGGCACGGCCTGGCTGCTGGCCCGGCTGGGCCGGATCCCGACCGGCCGGGTCATGCAGGACTGCGGGGCCGGCATCCTGCCGCTCGAGGTCACCGCGGAGGGGGCGACGCTGACCGGCGGCCCGGCCACGGTGAGCGAGCCGCTCGACCCGGAGCCGCTGCTGACCGCGGCCGGGCTGGACGCGGGCTCGCTGTCCGGTCTGGCCCCGGTACGGACGGTCGGGACCGGGCTCGAGTGGACCTACCTGCCGGTGACCGAGGACGCGGTCGCCCGGGCCGAGCCGAACTGGCAGGCGCTGCGGCGGTCGGTCGCGTCAATGGGGCTGGCCGTCTTCTCCTGGTCCGACGGGGTGGCGCACCTGCGGGCCCTGACCGAGGAGGGCTTCGAGGACCCGGCCACCGGCTCGGCCGCCCTCGGCTTCGGCGTCTACCTGGCCGCGTCCGGACTGGTGCCGGACGGCACCACCGTCTACCGCATCTCCCAGGGCGCCGAGATCGGCCGCCCGTCCACCCTCCACGGCACCGTCACCCACACCGCCGGCACCGTCGAGTCCGTCACCGTCCGCGGCACCGTCATCCCCATCGCCACCGGCGAACTCACCCCGCCGCCCTGAGGCGGAGGATGGTGGCGGTGGTCCAGTCGGGGGAGGCGTTGAGGCGGGCTGCGGTGAGGGCGGGGACGACCGCCCGCCACTCGTCGGAGTCCGGCTCGACCGGGGTCACGGTCGCGGTCCAGGTGGCGATGCGGCCGCCGGTGTCGGCCGAGCGGGCGGTGAGCTCGCAGGTGGCCGCGCCGGCCAGGCCGGGCAGTGACTGCTCGCCCGGTCCGGTCAGCACGTAGGTCGCGCCGTCGCGCCAGACCGACCAGGCCGGGACGGGCGTACGACCCGGGGCCGCGATCCAGAGCACCCCGGCCTTGCGCGCCGCCTCCGCGATCAGGGCCGGATCCGCCATGGCGCCACCCTCCCACGGCGGCGCCGCCGGCCCCGGGAGAGGATGGGCCGGTGGCGGACGAGGCGGTGACCCTCCCGCCGCCTCGGGACACCGCCCTGATCGTCATCGCCGTCACCGCCGTCTCGACCTCCGCGCCACTGATCGCCGCCACCGCGGCCCCGGCGCTGGCCATCGCGGCCTGGCGCAACCTGATGGCCGGCGGTGTCCTGCTCCCGGTCGCGCTGGTCGCCCGGCGGCGGGAGATCGCGTCCCTGGGCCGGCGCGGCTGGGGATTGTCCCTGCTGGCCGGCGCACTGCTGGCCGGCCACTTCGCGGCCTGGGTGCCGAGTGTGACGTTGACCTCGGTGGCGTCCTCGACCGCGCTGGTCGCGACCCAGCCGGTCTGGGCGGCGCTGCTGGCCCGGCTGGACGGCCGGCTGGTGGCCCGGCGGGTCTGGACCGGCATCCTGGTCGCGGTGGCCGGGGCCGGGATGATCACCGGCGCCGACCTGTCGCTGTCGGCCCGGGCCGTGGCCGGGGACCTGCTGGCGGTGCTGGGCGGGATCCTGGCCGCCGCATACGTGACCGCGGGCGCGGCCGTCCGGGTCAAGGTCAGCACCACGGCGTACACGACGGTCTGCTACTCGACCTGCGCGGTGCTGCTGGTGATCGTCTGCCTGGTCTTCCGGCAGCCGCTGACCGGCTACAGCGGCACCACCTGGATCAAGCTGGCCGCGCTCACCGCCGGGGCCCAGCTGCTCGGCCACTCGCTGGTCAACGTGGTCCTGCGCACCACCAGCCCGACGGTGGTCAGCCTGGCCATCCTGTTCGAGGCGCCGGGGGCGGCGATCATCGCCGCGGTCTGGCTGGGTCAGCTGCCGCCGCTGTCGGCCGTCCCCGGCATCGTGGTGCTGCTGGCCGGGCTGGCCCTGGTCATCCGTTCCGGCGGCCGGGCCGTGCCGGTTGAATAGCCCGATGAGAACGCAGCGGTCCCGCCGGTCCGTGCTCGCGGTGCCTGGCAGCTCGCCCAAGATGCTGGCCAAGGCCCAGGGGCTGCCCGTGGATGAGGCCTTCCTGGACCTGGAAGACGCGGTCGCGCCGGACGCCAAGGCCGGCGCCCGGGCCAACGTGGTGGCCGCCCTCAACGACGGTGACTGGGCCGGGAAGACCCGCTCGGTCCGGGTCAACGACCTGGAGACGTCCTGGACGTACCGGGACGTCCTGGAGGTCGTCGAGGGGGCTGGCGCCAACATCGACTGCGTGATCCTGCCCAAGGTCACCTCGGCCGCGCAGGTCACGTGGCTGGACCTGACCCTGACCCAGATCGAGAAGACGATGGGGTACGAGGTCGGCCGCATCGGCATCGAGCCGCAGCTGGAGAACGCCGCCGGCCTGCTCGCGGCGGCGTCGGTCGCGACCGCCAGCCCGCGGGTCGAGGCGCTGGTCTTCGGGCCGGCCGACTTCATGGCCTC
>DATDKW010000341.1:0-5619 GCA_036519715.1 Mycobacteriales bacterium | reverse complement strand
CTTCGACAACTGGCGCAAGGTGTTCGAGCGGAAGACGTTCCCGCTGCCGATCCTCATCGAGAACACGGCCGGCGGCGACAACGCGATGGCCCGCCGGCTGGACCGGATCGCCCGGCTGTGGGACGCGGTCGGCGAGTTCGGACCCGGCTTCTGCCTGGACACGTGCCACGCCCACGCCGGCGGCGAGGAGCTGGTCGACCTGGTCGACAGGGTGAAGGCGATCACCGGCCGGATCGACCTGGTGCACGCCAACGGCTCCCGGGACTCGTTCGGCTCCGGCGCCGACCGGCACGCCAACCTCACCGACGGGCACATCGACCCGGACGCGGTGGTGGCGGTGTGCGCGGCGGCCGGGTCGCCGGTGCTGGTGGAGACGCCGGGGCTGGTGGAGGGGCAGGGCGCCGACATCGCGTTCCTGCGCGAGCGGCTGCCGGGGTGAGCCGACCAGGCTCACGAGAGGCAGCACGGTGAGCTTGGACGCGGTGCGCCGGCGCCCGGACCTGGTGCTGTTCGCGGTGCTGGCCACCACGGCCCTCGGCATCCTGCTCGGCTATCTCGGCAAGGCGCCGTGCACGGGCCCGACGTACGACCAGTTCGGCATCTCGGTCAACCTCGGCCTGCACAAGTACGACAAGCTCTGCTACTCCGACGTCCAGCAGCTCTGGGTCGGCCGGGGCGTGGCCGAGCACACCTTCCCCTACCTGCAGGGCAAGCTGGTGCCGTCCGACCAGCCCCAGGGCACCCTGGTCGACGGCGCGGTCGAATACCCGGTCGTCACCGGCGTCTTCATGTGGTTCGCCGGGCTGTTCGCCTCCAACGACGGCGACTACCTGCGGGTGACGGCGCTGCTGCTGGCCCCGTTCGGGCTGCTCACGGCCGGCATCCTGGCCAACCTGTCCGGCCGCCGGGCGTTCATCTGGGCGGCCGCGCCCGCGTTGGTGCTCTACAGCGTGCACAACTGGGACTTCCTGGCCACCGCGTGCGTCGCCGGTGCGGTGTGGGCCTGGGCCCGCGACCGGCCCGGGCTGGCCGCGGCCCTGCTCGGGCTGGGCGCGGCGACCAAGATCTACCCGGGCTTCTTCGCGCTGCCGCTGCTGCTGGACCGGGCCTACCTGCGCGACGTCCGCGGTGCGGCCCGGGTGGTGGCCGGCACGGCCGGGGTGTGGCTGCTGATCAACCTGCCCTTCCTGCTGGCCAACCCGGCCGGCTGGTGGGCCACGTACGAGTTCCAGGCCGGCCGGGTCGCCGACCTGACCACCAACTCGATTTGGTTCTGGGGCCTGCCCGACCTGCAGCCGGACACCGTGGACCGCTGGAGCTACACCCTGGTCGCGCTGAGCTGGCTGGTCGCGGTCACCGCCGGCTGGTGGCTGGCCGGGCGGACCGGGCGCTATCCCTGGCTGCAGGTCAGCGCGGCCATGCTGTGCGCGTTCCTGCTGTTCAACAAGGTCTACTCGCCCCAGTACGTGCTGTGGCTGCTGCCGTTCTTCGTGCTGCTGCGGGTGCGCTGGGGCTGGTGGGCGAGCTACCTGGCCGTCGACGTGCTGCTCTACGTCGGCCTGTTCCGGTGGTACTACGACATCACCCAGGGCGGCGACCAGGGGCTGGCCAAGCAGGCCGCGATCCTCGGCGTGTGGGGCAAGGCGGTGCTGCTGGCCCTGCTCTACGTGGCGTTCCTGGTCTCGTCCCCGTCGATCAGGTCGGCACCCGCGCCGGCCCGGGCCAGCACCAGCGGCCCGCGGTCGTCGGCCCCGTCGAGCACGCCGCCGGCCGGGTCGTCGTCGGCCGCGCCGCCGGGCCGCTCCGGGACCCGGACGATGTCCTCGGACGGGCGCAGGATGTCCCGGACCACCACCGCGGCCAGCGCGAGCACGGCGGCGTCGCGCAGCAACACCGCGCCGAAGAACCACGAGTAGTCCACGCCCTTGGAGCCGGTGCCGAGGAACCACAGCAGCCGCGGGATCCAGACCAGGCACTCGGTGACCTGCCAGGCCAGCAGCAGCCGCCAGGACGGGCGGGCCAGCACGGCCAGCGGCAGCAGCCAGAGCGAGTACTGCGGGCTCCAGACCTTGTTGGTCAGCAGGAACGCCGCCACGACCAGGAACAGCAGCTGCGGCAGCCGCGGCCGGCGCGGCGCCATCAGGGCCAGCGCGGTGACCGCGGCCAGGCTGAGCAGCACGGCCGCGGCGGCGACGGTGTTGACCTGGGGCGCCGGGTTGGCGGAGCCGAAGGTCTGGGCCAGGCCGTACCAGAGGGAGTCGAAGTCGGCCGGGCGCTCCCGGTTGAGCTTCAGGAACCGCAACCAGGAGTCCGGGTAGAGCGCCGCGATCGGGACGTTGACCACCGACCAGGCGATCGCCGCGCCCAGCAGCGCCCGTCCGAACGCCGACAGCTGCCGGGACCGCCAGCACAGCGCCAGCAGCGGGAGGAAGAACAGCGCCGGGTAGAGCTTGGCCGCGGTGCCCAGGCCGATGAGCACGCCGGCCAGCCCGGCCCGGCGGCTCTGCCAGGCCGCCAGCCCGGCCCCGGCCAGCGCGACCGCGAACAGGTCCCAGTTGGTGAACGCGTGGACGATCACCAGCGGGGACAGCGCGACCATGGCCGCGTCCCAGCGCCGCCGGCCGGCCAGCCGGAACGTGCTCCAGGTGACCACCAGCATGCAGATCGACAGCAGCAGCGCGGTCACTGTGAAGTACGCCTGGACCTGGGGCATGCCGCCCAGCGGCAGCGTCGTCGCCAGCCGCGCCGCCACGCCCATGAAGGCGCCGGTCAGCACGGGGTACTCGACGGCCTGGTCCACGTACGGGACGGCGTCCTCGTTGAGCTTCTCGGTGAAGAAGAGCGGGATCACGTCCGAGTAGCAGAAGTGGGTGTACTGCTTGCCCTCGGTCCAGGCCCCGTCCTGGCACGGCGACTTCTGCAGCCACGCGAACGCCAGCGTGACCACGGTCAGGGCCAGCAGCACCCGCAGCGGCGTCCAGAACCGGCGCAGCCCGAGCGCGCCGTGCCGCCCCCAGGGACCGCCGATCGCGCCGCTGGCCACCCGCACCACCGGGTCGTCCCGGGACGGCAGGAACGGCCGCCGCCCGTCCGCCGCCGGGTCGAGCGGCCCGCGGACGACCGGGGCGGGCCGCGGCGAGGGCGGCGGCAGGGTCACGGCGTGATGCCGGGGGCCACCGGCCGCTTGGACTTCGTCGGGGTCGGCGGGCCCGGCGGCTCGGTGCCCGACGGGGTCGGCGTCGGCTCGGTCGAGGTCGGCGTCGGGGTCGGGGTCGGGGTGGGACGGGGCCGCTTGGGGCGGGTCCGGGTCGGGGTCGGCGTCGGGGTGGGGGCCGGGGCGGACGTGGTCGGCGGCGGGGCGGCGGTGACCGGCGGGGCCGGCCGGAGCGCCGGGTTGACCTCGACCTCGTCGGTCAGCTCGTCCGCGGGGGTGCCGGCCAGGTATTCGTTCATGAACTTCTGCCAGGTCCCGCCGGGCAGCGTCCGCCCGTAGACCTGGTCGCCCTGGACGGTCGTGATCGCCCGCAGGTTGTCGGTGCCGACCCAGACGGCCGCGCTCACCTTGGGGGTGAAGCCGACCATCCAGGCGTCGCTGTTGCCGCCGGAGCTGCCGAACTGCTGGGTGCCGGTCTTGGCGGCCGACTCCCGGCCGTCGTCCAGCGGGTCGCGCGAGGCCTCCGCGATCGGCTTCATCGCGTACGTCACGTCGTTGGCGACCTTGGAGTCGAGCACCTGTTTCGGGGAGTCCTCGTGCGAGTACACGACCTTGCCGCCCGAGTCGACGACCTTCTGCACGAAGTGGGCCGGGTGCAGCGTGCCGCCGGTGGCGAAGACGCCGAAGCCCTGGGCCTGGTCGATCGTGCGCACCTCGTACTGGCCGATGGAGATGCCGGCCCGGGTGGTGCCGTCCTTCTCCTTCAGGCTCGGCGCGCCGTCGTCCTTCTTGGCCGGGATGCCCATCTTGTGGGCGAGCTCGGCCACGTTGGCCGGGCCGGCGTCGATGCCCATCTGGTAGAAGACCGTGTTGATCGAGCGGCGCATGGCGTCCAGCACCGAGCACGGGTTGCACTGGGCGTTCTCGGAGTTGCGGACCGGCTTGGTCAGCCCCGGGAACATCCGCGGCGAGGACCCGTCGTAGTTCTTGTAGACGCTGATCTTCTTGTCGTCCGGCGTCTCCGGGTCCAGCGACTGGGTCAGCGCCGTGGCCAGCACGTACGGCTTGAAGGCGGAGCCGGCCTGGCGCCAGGACTGCGCATAGTCGGTGCCCAGCCCGTTGGGCCCGCCGTAGTAGGCCAGGACCCTGCCGGTCTGCGGCTCGACCGCGACCAGCGCCTGCCGCAGCTGCTTCTCCGGGTCGGGCGACTTCTGGTCGGCGAACTCCTCCTGCACGGCGTGCAGGGCCGCGTCCTGGGCCTTCTTGTCGATCGTGGTGATGACCCGCAGGCCCTCCTGGTTGAGCCGGGACTGGCTGAAGCCGGCCGCGTCCAGCTCATCCAGGACCTGGTCCTCGACGTGGCCGGCCCAGGTCTTCTTCACGTCGTCGAGGGTGCCGGAGGTCTTCTTCCGCACCCTCGGGTACTTCTGCTTGGCCTCGACCGCCGGGGTCAGCTTGCCCATGGTGACCATGCCGTCGAGCACGAACTGCCAGCGGGCCTTGGCCGTGGTCGGGTGGGCCTGCGGGTCGTAGAGCGCGGGCGACCGGATGCTGGAGGCCAGCACCGCGCCCTCGGCCACGGTCAGCCGGGACACCGGCTTGCCGAAGTACGTCTGCGCCGCGGCCTCGATGCCGTACGCACCGCGGCCGAAGTAGATCGTGTTCAGGTACCACTCGAGGATCTGGTTCTTCGAGTACTGCTTGTCCAGCTTGACCGTGACGAACAGCTCCTTGAACTTCCGGGAGAAGGTCCGGTCGCCGTTGGTGAACGCGTTCTTCACGTACTGCTGGGTGATCGTGGAGCCGCCCTGCAGGTCGCCGCCCTTGAGGTTGTTGAGGGCGGCACGGGTGATGCCGGTCGGCGAGATGCCGGGGTCGGTGTAGAAGCTCCGGTTCTCCGCGGCCAGCACGGCGAACCGGACGTGCTCCGGGACCTTGCTCAGCGGCACGTCGCTGCGGTTCTGGGAGCCGACCCGGGCCAGCACGCTCTTGCCGTCGCCGTAGTAGATGGTGGCGATCTGGTTGGTCGGCAGCGCGTTGGGGTCGGGCACCTCGGTGCGCACGTACATGAGGCCGACGGTGCCGATGCCGAGCAGGATCAGCACCGCCAGGGCCAGGCCGCCGATCTTGACGGCCTTGCGCAGGCGGGGGCGGCGCTTCTTGCCCGGGCCGCCGGGACCGCCGGGACCGCCGGCCGGACCGCCGCCGCCGGGGCCACGGCCGCCGGGGCCGCGGGGACCGCCGGGACCGCCGGGGCCGCCCGGACCGCCGGCCAGCAGCGGGTCGCCCTGCAGGGCGCGCCGGGCCTCGGCGGCCGAGCCGGGGTCGCCGCCGTAGCCGCCGCCGTACAGACCGGCCGCGCGGTCGCCGTCGTAGTCGTCGCCGTACGGGTCCGGCGGCGGTCCCTGCCGGCCGGCGGCGCCGTAGCCGGAGCCGGTGGGGGCGCCGTAGCCGGAGCCGCCCGG